>JAHCKV010000477.1 GCA_026125595.1 Burkholderiales bacterium
GTCGATCTGCGCACGTTCGTGTTGGCCAAATCGCCGAGGAGCGACAATCAGTTCGCCGCGGTAGTCGCGTATTACTATCGATTCGAAGCGCCATTCGCCGATCGACGCGACACCATCGAGGGTGGCGTGTTGCAGACGGCGGCGCGGCTGGTCGGACGCAAGCGGCTGAACAATCCACGATCGACGCTGAACAACGCCAAGGCGTCCGGCTATCTCGACGGCGTCACCCCCGGCGAGTTCGCGATCAACGGTGTCGGCGAGAAGCTGGTCGTGCGGAGTCTGCCCACGGGTGACGACGACATCGTGCGGCCGGTCCGCCAGCGAAAGGCGGCCACGCGCACCGAGACCCGAGGCACCCCGCGGCGCAAGACGATCTGAGCGCGGCGCCGAGCGTGCCGATGGTGATCGATGCGGCGACCGCATCGGATATTCCGGCGTTGAGCGAATTGCTCGGCATCCTGTTCACGCAGGAGTCGGATTTCCAACCCGACGTCGAGGCGCAGCACCGTGGTCTTGCCGCGATCATCGACCGGCCGGACCTGGGGCAGATTCTCGTTGCGCGGGAGGCGGGGCAGGCCATCGGCATGGTCAATCTGTTGTTCACCATTTCCACCGCGCTCGGCGATCGGGTCGCGTGGCTGGAAGACATGGTGGTGGCGCCGCGGGTACGTGCTTCGGGGGTCGGTTCGCAGTTGCTGCAACGGGCCATCGACCTGGCGCGATCCCGGGGTTGCCGTCGGATCACGCTGCTGACCGATGCGACCAATCAATCGGCGCAGCGGTTCTACCGCCGCCACGGGTTCCAGGGATCGGCGATGATTCCGCTGCGACTCATGCTTGATTGACGGGTAGCGGAAGGCGGTCCGGCAAGACGGCGGGCGGTCGGGCAATCACCAGCCGCCGGTGCGCGCGGGAATTTTTACCGACTTCGGACACTTTCTGAAACTTGTCTTGTCCGATCGACCATCGATTTCGACCGGGTTTCACCATGCGGGAAAATACAGTCAGTCCATTGCAGGAGACGCAGCCGGCCCGCATCCTCGTCGTCGAGGATGATCCCGGTCTGCGGATCCTGCTGGTGCGCACGCTGCGCGAGAACGGGTTCGATGCCATCGGTGCGTCCGCCGCTCCCGAGATGTGGCAAGCCGTCGGCGCCGCACCGGTCGATCTGATTCTGCTGGACATCATGCTGCCGGGTACCAGCGGCTTGGATCTGTGCCGGATGCTTCGCCGCGACAGCGAAGTGCGCATCATCATGGTCAGTGCGCGTGGCGAGGAAACGGACCGGGTCGTCGGCCTCGAACTCGGCGCCGACGACTACATCGCCAAGCCGTTCGGTACGAAGGAACTGCTCGCCCGGGTGCGGGCCGTTCTGCGGCGGGGGCCGTCCGACCGGACCGATCAGGCATCGCGGCAGGAGACCGTGCAGTTCGCCGGATGGTCCCTCGACCTGCGGCGCCGGGAGCTTGTTTCGCCCGCCGGTGCGGAAGTCGATCTGTCCGGTGCCGAGTACGATCTGCTGGTCAGCTTCGTCGCGAATCCGCAGCGGGTGATCGGGCGCGAGCGATTGCTCGAACTGTCGCGCACCCGTCTCGGCGACGTGTCCGATCGCAGTGTCGACGTTCTCGTCAGTCGATTGCGGCGCAAGCTCTCGGGTGGACAGCGAGGCGGCAGCCTGATCCGGACGATACGAGGGGTCGGCTACATGTTCACCGCCGACGTGCAGCGTTGATGCAGGTGTCGTTGTGGCCGAAGGGGCTCATCGGCCGCGTGACCGCCGTGCTGCTCGGGGCCCTCGTACTGGAGTTTCTCGGCAGCGCCATTCTCTATCAGCAGGCCGATCGCTATACGGTGGAGGAAGACAACGCTCGCCGTGTCGCCGAGCAATTGGTCGTCGCGGAGCGGCTGCTGTCGGAGGTGCCCCCGAGTCAGCGAGCCAAGGTCGCGACGCGAATGTCGACCAAGCATCTGGAGGTCGAATGGCAGGCTTTGCCCGTCGGCGACGCATCGCCGACGCAGCGCACGTTGCGCGAGGTCAAGGCGCAGATCCTCGAATGGGAACCGACGCTGGCCGATCGCGATCTGCGTTTGCAGACCACCCAGCGACTGGGCCGGAGCAGCAATGATCTGATCGGATCGCTGCAGCTGACCGACGGATCCTGGTTGCATTTCCGATCCCCGACGCTGATCGGCCCCTGGTCACTGCTGTACACGACGGCGTTGTCGATATCGCTGCTGGCGTTGTGCGTGTTGCTGGCAGCGGCGCTGGTCGTGCACACGCTGGGTGCGCCGTTGCGATCGCTGGCCCAGGCCGCCGACGCGATCGGACGGGGCAACGCGGTGACGGTCGCGGAGCGCGGATCGCGGGATCTTCGGCTCGTGGCGCGCGCGTTCAACGCGATGCAGGTGCGTATCGATCGGCTCATCGCCAGTCGCACCGAGGCGCTGGCGGCAGTCAGTCATGATCTGCGGACACCGCTGGCGCGACTGAAGCTGCGCACCGGTCTGCTGGGCAGCGAAGAAGATCGCGCGGCGATCGAGTCGGACATTGCCGAGATGGACGCCATGTTCGAATCGCTGCTGGCCTATCTCGGTGGGGAGACCGACCCTGAAAAGGCGCGCCTCACCGATCTCGCTGCGTTGCTGATCACGCTGGTGGACGACGCGACCGATGCCGGGCGTGCCGCGACCTACGACGGACCCGATCACCTGCTGGTGGTCATTCGCCCGTTGGCGATGAAGCGAGCGTTCGGCAATCTGATCGAGAACGCCATCAAGTACGGCAGCCGGGCCGGCGTGACGCTGCGGTCGGACGGGCGCCATGCCGTCGTCGTGATCGACGACGACGGCCCCGGTATCCCCGAGAGCGAGATGGATACCATCACCGCGCCGTTCCGTCGACTGGATACCGCGCGGGCGCGCGACACCAGCGGCTTCGGTCTCGGATTAGCCATCGTCGCAAATGCGGTGGCGCGCGAAACCGGTGCGAAGCTGGCATTGCGGAACCGATCCGGGGGCGGACTGTCGGCGGAGATCCGATTGCCGCTGCCGGCCGCGCAATCCCCGCAACCGCAGGAGCATCCGACGACATGATTTGATACAGACCGGCTGCATTGCGGCAAAGTCGGACGTGCATCCTTCCATCATGCA
>JAHCKV010000478.1 GCA_026125595.1 Burkholderiales bacterium
GACAAGCGCGGAGTTCCGACACCGTTCTCGAAGATCCGGACGGTAATCTTCCGAATCACCGCGCCCTTCGGTACGGTGAACACTCCATCGACCCGTTGGAAGAAGCGGAAGGCCAGTCGAAAACTTGAGGCATTGTCCGTTCCCCGTGGCAAAGTAAGCACCGACGCACGGCCATCTTGCTCCACGTCGACGAGCAGCTGCAAGTGCCCGTCGAACTCGCGAACCCGCTGTTTAGGCTGCGCAATTAGCGCTCTGAACCGGTACTCGCCCGGCAAAGCGTCCGGATGGACATCGAATCGATGGATCGCGAGCGCTTCGGCACCGGGGCTCGACGCGAGCGACTGAAAAAACGCGAGATCCTCCTTCAGCGCCGCGTTCTGATCCGTCAGGGCGCGCACTTCCTGAGCGACTTTCTGGCCGGTGACCACCTGCATTTGCAGCTCGCGCTCCAGCGTGGCCAGTGATCGACGCAACGAATCATTCTCGCTGCGCAGATCGGTTACCTGAATCATCAACTGCGCCCGTTCCCGGTCCGACTCGCCCTGATAGAACCCCGCGAGCTTTCGGCCGACATCGAACGTTCCCCACGCAATGATCAGCACGAGGCCAAGCAGCGCTCCAGTCGCCAGCACACGCCAGTACCACGGCACGTGCATCCGGACCGCGACCTTCGGGGCCGCGATGCCGAATCGGCGCTTCAGCGCACGCAGGACGGTCACGGCAACAGGGCGATCTGCTCGAGGCCGCGCGTCTCAGGCAGACCGAGAAGCAGGTTCATGTTCTGCACCGCTTGCCCCGCAGCTCCTTTGACCAGGTTGTCGATGACGGAGAGCACAACCACGGTCGATCCACCTCCGGGACGATGGATCGCGATCCGGCAGGTGTTGGAGCCTCTCACCGAACGCGTCTCAGGATGGCTACCCGGCGGCAGCACATCGACGAAGGGCTCGTCCGCATAGCGCGACTCGAACAACGACTGGATGTCGGCGTCCGCGTTGATCCGGCTGTAGAGCGTTGCGTGAATTCCGCGGATCATCGGCGTGAGATGAGGCACGAACGTCAGGCCAACGGACCTGCCGGCGGCCCGCGCGAGCCCCTGTCGTATCTCCGGCAGGTGACGATGGCCCGCGACACCGTAGGCCTTGAAGTTGTCCCCGGCCTCGGAGAAAAGAATATGGGTTTCGGCCTTCCGACCGGCGCCACTGACCCCGGATTTGGCATCCGCGATCAGTCCTTCGGTATCGACGATCCCGGCTTCGATCAATGGCAGAAACCCCAGCTGCACGGCCGTCGGATAGCACCCCGGATTCGCAATGATTCGCGCGTTGCGAATCGCCTCCCGATTGACCTCGGGCAGTCCGTACACGGCTTCGCCCAGCAATTCCGGACACGCATGGGGCATTCGATACCACCGCTCCCATTCATCAGCGTCGGCGAGGCGGAAATCCGCAGCGAGGTCGATCACCCGCACGCCCGCGTCTACCAACGGCTTCGCCTGTTGCATCGCCACGCCGTTGGGTGTCGCAAAGAACACGATGTCGCAGCGGGCGAGTTCCGCCTTCGACGGATCGGCAAATGCCAGATTCACCCGCCCACGCAGGCTCGGGAACAGATCAGCGACCGGCGTTCCCCCCTCGCCGCGGGAGGTGATGGCACGCAACTCCACGTCCGGATGGGTCGCGAGAATCCGCAGCAATTCGACGCCTGTGTAACCCGTACCGCCGACGATACCTACCGATGCCATGCGCTCGCTCTCCCGATTCTTGCTGATTCCGTCGGACCGATCGTAGTGCCCGACTCCCAAGATGTGGCCACAAAAAAACGAAAAGCCGCCCGCAGGCGGCTTTCGCACGAAATGAACCTGCCAGCGTCAACGCTTGGAGAACTGCTTGCGTCGGCGCGCCTTGTGCAGACCCACTTTCTTCCGTTCCACTTCGCGAGCATCCCGCGTCATCAGTCCAGCCTTGCGCAGCGTCGGCTTCAACGCCGCATCGTACTCGACCAGAGCCCGCGCGATTCCGTGCCGTACCGCACCTGCTTGACCGGATTCGCCACCACCGGTGACGTTGACGAAGATGTCGAACGTGCCGACGTGGTTGGTAAGCTCAAGCGCCTGACGCACGACCATACGGCCGGTTTCGCGGGAAAAGAACACATCGACCGGCTTGCCGTTGACTTCGATGCTGCCTTTGCCAGGCTTGATGAACACCCGGGCAACCGCGCTCTTGCGCCGGCCGGTGCCGTAGTTGTACTGAACTGCCATGGGGATGACCTCGGTCAGACGTTGAGCGTCTTCGGCTGTTGGGCCGAATGCGGATGGGTGGCGCCAGCGTACACCTTCAGCTTCTTCAGCATCGCGTAGCCGAGCGGCCCCTTGGGCAGCATGCCCTTGACGGCGGTTTCGAGAACGCGACCCGGGAAACGGGCGTGGAGTTTTTCGAAGGTGGTGCTGGTGATGCCCCCCGGATACCCGCTGTGCCGGTGATAGGTCTTCTGCGTTGCCTTGTTGCCCGTGACCCGCAGACGGTCCACGTTCACGACGACGATGAAATCGCCGGTGTCGACATGGGGCGTGAAAATCGGCTTGTGCTTGCCGCGCAGACGACGCGCAACTTCAACGGCGACGCGACCCAGAACCTTGTCGGTGGCATCGATCACGAACCAGTCGTGCTGAACCTCGTGCGGCTTGGCGGAGAAAGTCTTCATGCGAGTCCCAGGATGCGGTCGAGGATTGAACGCCAACTCGACCGCAACAGTGTGCGAATTGATGTCCCGCCGGGTAGGCGAAAAAAGGCGCGCAGGATAGCCGATGGAACAAATCCGTGTCAAATCGGGTATTTCCCGATCGTCGTCGACGCCCTGGCTTTCGCGGTTAGGACGATGCGAGGATAATCCGGCCGCGATCCGCTGCGGGGTCTGCATCCCTCTCCCATCTCCTGCCCCATGCGCAAACTCTGGCTTCTGTTCGCCCAGACCGTCACCGTGTCTTTGGGCGTCTACTTCGTCGTCGCCACGCTGCGACCCGACCTGCTGCCCGCCGGGAACAGCGGTGGGAACAGTTCGACCGGCAACGTCGTCACGATCCGCGAAGCCGAGGCATCCTCCAGCGCCGAGAAGGCTGGTTCGTATAGTGCGGCGTCCGGCAA
>JAHCKV010000479.1 GCA_026125595.1 Burkholderiales bacterium
CGGTGATGGTGGTCTGGAACGTGATACGTCGGTCGTCGTCGTTGAAGCCGATGTCCTGCACCACGGTGTAGACGTTGCCGCCGTTACTGTACGTGCCGGTCCAGACCGTGCGGTTGTCCAGCGTGCTGCCGCCGAACGCGACGCCGGACTGGTCGACGAAGCTGTCCATGGTCCAACCGGCAGCGATGTCCCGATTGATGGCGTTGTTCCGATGCTGCAACCCCTCTTCCGCCGAGCTGACGCTGAAGCCGAAAAAGGGCGAACCCGGTGTCAGGTAGTCCTGGGCATTGTTGAATGTGCCGGTGCCGGTGGCATCGAACTGGATGCCCGGCGGCGTACTGGCGTTGCCGATGCCGCCGAGGTTGTTGGTGGAGATGTTGATGTAGTCGCCGGTGAGCACCACGGTGTTGCCGTTGGCGTGGATCGGATCGGCGGCGATGCCGAGTGCGGCGGCGCAGGCGAGGCGCACGGTCTGGATGCGAAAGCGGGACATGGTTCTTTTCCTCGGGCCCGGGGGCCGTGGCAGATTGTGGACGGGTGAGATGCTCTGAAGTTGCTTTCTGCGGTTGCCGGGGGAAAGCAGGACGGCGATCACGCGACGCGGAAGCGGCGCACTTCGGTCAGCAGTCCACCGGCATAGCCAGCGAGCTGCTCGGCGGCCCGCGACGCGTTGCCGGCGATGGCCTGACTCGACTCGGCGCTCTGCGCGATGCGCTCGATCTGCCGGGCGATTTCCTGGCTGGTCGTGTCCTGTTCGCGCAACGCGGCCGCCATGTCGGAGACCGCGGTGACCACCTGGGACACAGCCGTTTCGATGCCGCCGATTGCCGAACCGGCCTGACTTGCCATGTCGGTGCCGCGCTGCACGGTTTCCGTGGCAGCGCTCATGTTGGCCACGGATTTCGCGGCGCCAGACTGGATGCGGTTCACCATGCTGGTGATTTCGGAGGTCGATGCGGTGGTGCGTTCGGCGAGCTTGCGGACTTCGTCGGCCACGACCGCGAAGCCGCGGCCTTGCTCACCGGCCCGGGCCGCCTCGATCGCGGCGTTCAGCGCCAGCAGATTGGTCTGCTCGGCGATTTCCTTGATGACGTTGACGATCGACGAGATCTGCCCCGACTCCTGACCGAGCTGCTGGATCTCCTTCGATGCGTCGGATACCGCGGTGGCGATCGCGTTCATTTCGCCGAGCGCGGACTGGATCACCGCCGAGCCGTCGCGCGACAGGCGCCCCGATTCCTGCGCGAGCTGCTCGGCGTCGTACGCCCGCTCGGATACGTGCTGGATGCTGACCGCCATCTGCTCGACGGCGCTGACGACGGTGCTCGTGCTGTCGGACTGGCTGGCGGCCGTTGCATCGACGTTGCGGGCCATGCCGCTGACGCCGTCGGCGGCATCGGATACGGCATTGGCGCTGGAGGTGACCTGACGCAGCGTCTCCGCCAGGCGCTGGCGCATGTCGGCCATGGTCGCCATGACACTGGAACGGTCGCCCGGCGTCACGGGAATGTCGACGGTCAGGTCGCCGCCGGCGATGGTCTGGGCGACGGTTCGCACGACCATCGGATCGCCCCCGAGGTCCTTGCCCAGCGTACGGATCAGCCAGTAGCCGGCGGCGGCGGCCACCAGCAGCGCCAGAATGCCGATGCCCACCAGCCACACCAGAACCCTCTCCAGACTGCGCGACACAGACTCGGTCCGCTCCGTCACCTTGCGCATCTGCGCTTCGCGCAGCCGGTCGAACTTGGCGACGTAGTCCCCCTGCGTCGCCTGCATCTCGCTCAGCATCAGACGCTTGGCTTCTTCCTGTCGGCCGGAACGGATCAGCTCGGAGAACCGGGTGTAGACCGGCACGTAGGCCTTGCGAGATTCCAGTACCGCATCCAGCAGACGCCGGTCGTCGTCTTCCTGGATCAGGCTCTCGATCTGCTTGAAAAACTGGTTGTTGCCGTCCCGGGCCTTGCTCAGTCCTTCCAGTTCCTTCGTGCCTTGCTCGACGGAATTCGACAGCAACGCATTGTTGAACGCGGTGTTGCCGTACGAGATGTTGTTCAGGATCCCGACCGCGGCCACGGCGATCGGCAGTTGACGATCGCGGATCTCCATCATGTCTTGATCGAGGCTGCGGACGGCGAAGAAACCTGCCACGGCCATCACGATGCTCATGAAGCTGGTGAGACCGAAGGCGAGCAACAGTTTGGTGGACAGCGGCAGGGAGTCGGATTTCATGGGCGGGGCGGGAAATGTAGAAAGGGGTACCCGCTCTTTTTCGGCCGTCGGCGCGAAGACTTAAGGACTGTCCTGCGTTTTGGTGGCGGTCGGGGCCACGTGCGGGCCGGCTTTCGCTGCCGGATTCGGACATTGCGCATGCAGCCTTGCTGTCGAACTCGAGGTCGGCTACCTCTCTCGAGTAGCACGACCCCAATCCCTTGCGGATGTTGACCCCCGTCGGAATGGCCGCCACGTCGATCGCGGAAAACGCGTCTTGTCCCGCAATCGCCCTCGTGTACTCTTCCCAATAGATGTGGCGCCGTCGAGTGCCACACATCTCCTTGCTGCATTTCTCCCCCACGACCGCCTTCCCCCGTTGCCGTGTCCGAAGCCCCCAATCTCGATCGCCTGCGCACCCTCGCTTTCGTCCTGAAGTTCGCGCGGCCGTACCAGGCAAGGGTCGCCGCATTCACGGTCGCGCTGATCGTCGCGGCGGGATGTTTTCTCGCGCTCGGCCAGGGGCTGAAGATCGCCGTCGATCGCGGATTCGCCGCGGGCGATCCGAGCGGGCTCGATCAGGGACTGATCTTCCTGCTCATCGTCGTGATGATTTCCGCGGGGGCGACGTACACGCGCTTCTATCTGATCTCATGGCTCGGCGAACGCATCGTCGCGGACCTGCGGCGAGCGGTGTTCGAGCGGTTGCTGACGCTGGCGCCGTCCTGGTTCGAGCATTCGCGTACCGGTGCGATGGTGTCGCGCCTCACCACCGACACCGCGCTGATCGAGCAGGTGGTCGGCACGAGCGTGTCGATGGCGTTACGCAACGCCATGATGGGTCTGGGTGCACTGGTGATGCTGGCGGTGACCAGCGGCAAGCTGACCGCGCTGGTGCTGCTCCTGGTGCCGCTGGTGATCGGTCCGATCGTG
>JAHCKV010000048.1 GCA_026125595.1 Burkholderiales bacterium
CCAACGTCGCCAAGGGCACGCGTTTCGGCAACACCTGCAGCCCGCTGCAACTGCTGTATTGATCGATGGTCGGGCAACTCGCCGTTCGAGTTGCCCGATGTCGTGAAGCAGACCAATCCCTCCCCCGTGGAGGGATTGGTTTTTGTCGACGATCGGTTCGACGCATGTGGATGGACATGAAACCGTCACGTGCCGGGTTGAAGATGGGTTGCATGAGTGTCATGAACAATTTGCTTGCCGCGCTGCGTCTGTTGACTGTGGTGCTGTTGTTTCCGGTGGCTGCGATGGCGGCGGACGACGCGTCCGACGCTGTTGCCGAGTCGCGTTCGGTCGAAGACGAACTGCGATTCGACATCCTCGAGTTCGAAGTGGATGGCAACACCGTATTGCCGGCGCTGGCCATCGAGAAGGCGCTGTATCCGTTTCTCGGCGAGAAGAAGACCGCCGAAGATGTCGACGACGCACGGGCCGCGCTCGAATCGGCATATCAGCAGGCGGGCTATCTGACGGTGATCGTCAACGTGCCGGAACAGCGTGTCGACACCGGCCTGGTGAAGCTGGAGGTCGTGGAAGGTACCGTGGACCGGTTCCGCGTATCGGGCACCACGTATTACGCCGCGGGCTACATCCGCTCGCGCATTCCCGCGGTGCAGGAAGGCGAGGTGCCGTACTTCCCCGATGTGCAGAAGCAGATCGCGGCGTTCAACCAGGCGCCGGGGCGTTCGGTCACACCGGTGCTCAAAGCGGGGCGCACCCCCGGCACCGTGGAAGTCGAGGCCAAGGTCTCGGATCAATCGCCGCTGCATGCGGCGGTCGAGTTGAACAACCGGCAGAGCCTGAACACCGATCCGCTGCGGCTGCAGGCGAGCGTCCGCTACGACAATCTCTGGGGCAAGGACCACAGCATCTCGTTTCTGTACCTGACTTCGCCCACCGACACGACGCAGGTTCAGGTCATGTCGGCGAACTACCTGTTCCGGCTGCCGGAGTCCGGAACGATCATCGCGTTCTACGGCGTGCGCTCGCGCAGCAACATCGCCGCTGTCGGCGATGTGACGGTGCTGGGCGATGCCAACATCTTCGGCGCGCGCGCCATCGTGCCGCTGCGGACCGTCGACAACTGGTCCCACGCCGCGGTGCTGGGCGTCGACTACAAGGATTTCCTCGAGAACCTGAATCTGCAGGGCGCCAACGGCTCGATCCGCACACCGATCGCGTACATACCGTTCACGGCCGGCTACCAGTTCACGCGGCAGAGCAAACGCAGCATCACGCGCGGCACGATCAGCGCGAACTTCGCGATGCGCGGTGACCTGCTGGGCAACCAGGACGAAGAATTCGAGAACCGGCGCTACAACGCGCGGGCGAGCTACTTCTTCGTGCGCGGCGAGTTGTCGCGGCAGCAGGCGTTGGCGCGAGGGTTCACCGGCTTCGTGAAGGTCGGCGGGCAGACGGCCGCCCAGGCGCTGGTCAACACCGAGCAGTTCTTCGTCGGCGGGGTCGACACGGTGCGCGGCTACTACGAGGCCGAAGCCGTCGGCGAGAACGCGATCTACGGCACCGTGGAACTGCGCTCGCCGTCGCTGTTCCCCGCCGTCGAAGGGTCGGCACGGGAGCTGATCGCGCTGGCCTTCGTCGACGCCGGTCAGGTCTGGACCAAGGATCCGCTGCCGCAGCAGCGGACCAACACCGACCTGATCGGTACCGGCCTGGGTCTGCGCTTCAAGGCCGACAAGAACCTCGCCGCGGCCGTCGAGCTCGGTGTGCCGCTGCGCGACGCGCAGAAGACCCGCTCCGGCGATCCGCGGTTGAATTTCCGCGTCGCCTATGACTTTTGAGTTGATGCACCCCGCTTCAGGAACATCGCCATGAACGCCTCTCGCTACCGTCTCGTCTTCAGCCGCCTGTTGGGCATGCTCGTGCCGGTGCAGGAGGGTGCGCGCAGCCAGTCGAAGGGCGGCCGCGGCGCGCGGTCGGCCGCGCTGACGTTGGCCGGCGTGATGCTGTCCGGGCTCGCGATGGCGCAATCGCCGGCGGGCATGGTGCCCCACGCGTCCATCGGCTGGACCAACGCGGCGATCGATCCGACGCGGACCACGGCCGACACGTTGACGATCCTGCAGAGCCAGTCGCGTGCGATTCTCGACTGGCAGCAGTTCAATCTGAACCGCGGCGAGAGCGTGATCTTCGATCAGCGCGGCAACACGAGCTGGGCGGCGCTGAACCGGATCTGGGACGCGAACCCGAGCATGATCCAGGGCACGATCAAGGCCGACGGCGCCGTGTACCTGATCAACCAGAACGGCATCCTGTTCAAGGATGGCGCCCAGATCAACGTGGGCTCGCTGGTGGCGTCCGCGTTGAACATCACCGACGATGTGTTCCGCGCCGGGCTGTTGTCGCTGACGCCAGGCGATGCCGCTTTCAACTGGGGCGGCACGCGGCAACAGTTCGAGACCAGCATGATCGTCATCGAGCCGGGCGCGCGGATGCAGGCGACGACCGGCGGACAGATCATGGTGTTCGCGCCGCGGGTCGAGAACCACGGCACGATCTCGACGCCCGAGGGCCAGACGATTCTCGCCGCCGGCGCCAAGGTGTATCTGACCGCACCGCTGGACGCGAGCCTGCGCGGCTTTCTGGTCGAGGTGGATCCGTACCGCGCAACGGAGAACGGCACCGAGACCAACATCAGCGGCACGGTGACGAACGCCGCGCTGGGCCGGATCGTCGCGGAGCGCGGCAACGTCACGCTGGCGGCGCTGGCCGTGAACCAGATGGGGCGCGTCACCGCGACGACGTCGGTGCGACTGAACGGCTCCATCGTGCTGCAGGCGCGCGATACCGCGAGCCTCGTGCCGGCGGCCGTGGGCAGCAGTCTGCAGATTCCGCGCGGCGCGCGCACCGGCACGGTCGTCGTCGGCGAGAACAGCGTCACCGCGGTCGTTGCGGAAACGGCCAGTACCGACACGACGCAGGACAGCCAGGGTTTCACGCCGTCGAGCATCGACGTGCTGGGCCGGCGCATCGACGTGCAATCCGGCGCGCTGATGCAGGCGGCGGGCGGCACCATCGATCTGACGGCGCAGGCGGGGCAGTTCTTCCAGGAGCCGGGCACGGCGGCGGTCGGTGACGTGCGCGTCTACGTGGCCGCCGGTGCCGTCATCGACGTTTCGGGCACCGAAGGTGTCGTTGTGCCGGTGGAGCGCAACTTCATCGAAGTGGAACTGCGCGGGTCGGAGCTCGCCGATTCGCCGCTGCAGCGCAACGGCTTTCTGCGGGGCCAGACGGTCACGATCGACATCCGCAAGGGCACGCCGCTCGCGAACGTGTCGGGTTACATTGATCAGGTGGCGCGCGGCGTCGGCGAACGAACGGCGGTCGGCGGCAGCATCACGATCCGGTCGGAAGGCGACACGATCCTGCGTGACGGTAGTGTGCTGGACGTCTCGGCCGGGTCGATCCGGTATTCCGATGGCGTGGCCGCCGAAACCACATTGCTCGGCGCGGACGGCAGGGTCTACCGGATGAGCGAGGCCGATCCGGACCGCGTGTATGTCGGCTTCGCCGATCGTTATGTGGTGACCAGCAGCAAATGGGGCATCACGCAGACCTACCGGCCGCTGCAATCCGGTGAGTATCAGGCGGGTTACACCGAAGGCAAGAATGCCGGCACCGTGTCGATCGCATCGCATGGCCTGGTGCTGGACGGCAGCCTGCGAGGGTCGACGACGGCCGGCGTCTATCAACGCGACGCCGCAAATGTGCCGCTTGGCGGTCAGCTGATTCTCGGTGATGCCAGTCAGGTCAATGCCGGCACGCCGGATTTCAAGCTGCCGGACATCGTGTTCGTCAACACCCAGCAGAAGCTCGCGAGCGACTTCGCCGAAGATTCCACACTGGATGCGCCCTGGGCCGACCGCGTGCAGGTGTCGGCGTCGGTGCTGCGGCAAGGCGGCTTCACGCGTCTGGCTGCCTATTCCAACGGCGACATCACGGTGCCGGCCGATGTCACGCTGCAGACCGCGGCGGACGGCAGCCTGACGTTGCGCGGGAGCGCGCTGACCATCGACGGCGACCTGATCGCACCCGGCGGCACCATCGCGCTGCGGAGCACGCCGACCTTCGCCAGCAACAACGTCAACGATCTGTCGCAGTTCGTCGTGACCGTGGGATCGAACGCCGTCATCAGCACCGCGGGCCTGTGGGTCAACGATTCGCCGGCCGTGCGTGGCAGTGTGGGCACTGATCCGATCGTTGTGGACGGCGGCTCCGTCAGCATCGAGTCGTATTACGACCTGGTGCTCGCCAACGGCAGCGTGATCGACGTTTCCGGTGGCGGCCATATCGGCCGTGACGGTCGGTTCACGGCCGGTGATGGCGGCTCGATTGCATTGAGTACGACGAGCGTCGGCAGCCTCTTCCAGCAAGAGGCCCGCGTGTCGTTGGGTGGGGAATTGCGCGGCTGGGCGCTGGGCGAAGGTGGTTCGGTGTCGGTCACCGCATCCAGCGTCGCGATCGGCGGTGCGGTCGGCAATTCGCGCGGCGAACTGCGACTCGCGTCGGACTTCTTCGGACGTGGCGGATTTCAGTCGTATCGCGTGTTCGGCCACGACGGGTTGACGGTGGTCGACGGCGCGGTGGTGGCGCCGGTGCTCGGGTCGCTGCAGTTGCGCGAAGATGCGGCGCTCGTCGCCACCGGTGGCAGCCTGTCGCAGGTCAGCCGCGAGCTCGCGCTACCGGTGGGCTTGCGTCCCGCGGCCGACATCACGCTGGGTGCCGGTGGATCGGTGTTCGGCAATGTGGTGATCGGCGAAGGCGCCGTTGTGCGGGTCGATCCGCGCGGCAGCATCGGCATCGAAGCAGCCCGCAGTGTCACGGTGCTGGGTACCGTGGAAGCGCCGGCCGGCACCATCGCGATCGGCAATACCGTGGCCGGCAGCCAGGACCAATACGAAGCGGACGTGGCAGTCTGGCTGGGTGCGAACAGTCGGATTCTCGCGCGCGGTTACGCGGATGTCCGACCGGACGCCCGAGGTTTCCTGCGCGGCGAGATTCTCGACGGTGGAACGGTCACCATTTCGGCCGGGAAGGGCTACTTGGTGACCGAAGCCGGCTCGTTGATCGATGTGTCCGGGACCACCGGTACCGTCGACGTTCCGTATCAGGGGCCGTTGGGGCCGGTCGATCAGCGCGTCACCGTTGCGAGCGCGGGTGGCGATATCCAGTTGTTGGGTCGCGAAGGCATGTTCCTGGATGGCACCTTGCGCGGTTTGCCCGGGGCCGCCGGTGTGGCCGGTGGCACGCTGACGATCGCGATGATGGGCGCACAACCGAACCAGTTCTTTCCGGTCGGTCCGCGCGAAATCGTGCTGAGCGATGCCGGAGGCTTCCTGCCTGTCGGCGTGCAACCGGGCGATCCGATCGTGCCGGGCGGTGGTAATCCCGACCCGGCGTTGAACGGCAAGGCGTTCGTCAATTTGGGCACCGTGCGCAGCGGAGGATTCGACACGCTGCAGCTCGAGGCGCGCGATGCCGTCGTGCTCGACGGCAACATCGACCTGACGCTCGATCGCGCGCTGATCGTCGATGCGCCGGTGCTGCGCGCGACCGGCGATGGCGAAAGCCGCCTGTCCGCGGCCTACGTATCGATCGGCAACTCGGCATTCGACCGGCAAGGTGCGGGCGGCGCGGCGACGGGTGGCGACGCAACGCTGACCGTGGTCGGCAAGCTGATCGACGTGGCTGGTGCGGTGGTGCTGCAAGGGATGGATGTCGTGAATCTCGACAGCACCGGCGATGTCCGGTTGCGCGGCGTTCTGACCGATACCGATCCTTCGGGGGCCGTGGCGTACGGTCTGACCGGCAGCCTGACCACGGCGGCGGATGTCACGATTCGCGCGGCGCAGGTGTATCCGACGACGTACTCCGATTTCACGATTCGCGTCGTCGACAATCCCGACGGCGCGGTGACGTTCCAGGCCGCGCCGGGCAGCGCCGCATCACCGGTGTTGTCCGCCGCCGGCACGCTGACGGTCGAGGCGCCGATCATCGTGCAGCAGGGCGTCGTCAAGGCGCCGTTCGGCGAGATCGTGTTCGACGCGGGCACCAGCCTGACATTGGCCGCGGGCAGCGTGACCTCGGTTTCCGGCGCCGGGCAGCTGATCCCGTTCGGCCGGACCGAGCTTTCGGGTCAGGACTACGTGTATGCGTTGGGTCTCGCCAACATCGTGCTGGAAACACTGCCCGAGAAACGCGTGCTGCTGCAGTCGCCGTCCGTCACGCTGGAAGGCACGGTCGATCTGTCGGGCGGCGGCGATCTGTACGCCTACGAGTTCACCGCGGGACCGGGTGGCTCGCGCGACATTCTCGATCCGGCGATATCGCCGAACTCGTTCGCGATCGTGCCGTCGGTCGGTTCGGCGTATGCGCCCTACGACCATCAACTGCAGCTCGGCAGCACCGGTCTCGAAGTCGGTGACCAGATCTATCTGAGCGGCGTGAACGGCCTGCCTGCCGGTACCTACACGCTGCTGCCGGCGCGCTACGCGCTGTTGCCGGGGGCCTACCTGGTGACGCCGCAATCCGGCGGCACCGACATGGTGGCGTCGCAATCGACCGTGCGCACCGACGGCTCGCAGATCGTGCCGGGTTACCTGAAGGCGACGTTGCTGGACGGGCGCGTCGTCGGCGATCCGCGATCGAGCGCGTTTCTCGTGGAGTCGGCCGCGGTGATCCGGCAGCGCGCCGAGTACACCGATACCTATGCCAGCCGGTTCTTTGCCGACGTGACCACCGCGCAGCAGACCGCCGATGCCGGGCGTCTCGCGATCGCCGCTTCGCAATCGCTGCTGTTGAACGGCAGCGTGCTGGGTCGTACCGGCACCGGCGGGCGCGGATCGGAAGTGGACATCGTCGCGCCGAAACTGGCCGTCGTGGCGCCGGGCGCCGTGGTCGACAACGACTACGTCGAACTCACGGTCGAGCAGTTGAACCGGCTCGGCGCTTCCAGTCTGCTGCTGGGCGGATTGCGCACGCGCACCGCCGACGGCATCCGCATCGATTCCGTCGGTGACGCGGTGCTGATCGCGAACGACGCCGACCACGTGTTGCGCGGCCCGGATCTGATGCTCGTGGCCGGTGACGCGGTCGTGCTGCGCGATGGCGCCGCCATCGAAAGCGCCGGCACCGGCGGTGCGACACCGGGAACCATCGTCATCGGTGGCAACGGCGCATTCCTGCGGGTCGCGGAAGCACCACTGGCCACCGTGGCGCGCAGCGGGTTCGACCGTGCCGAAGGGGTGCTGGAGGTCGGCGAGAACGCAATCCTGCGCAGCACCGGCTCGGTCATTCTCGATGCGACGCGCGACACGCTGATCGGCGAAACCGCGGTGCTGGATGCCAGGGCCGTCAGCGTGGCGGCGGGCCGCGTGAGTCTCGGTGCGGTGCCCGACGGCACGCCGGGTCTCGCGATCACCGAAACTCTGCTGGCGCAACTGCAGGGCGTGCAACAACTCGGCGTCAAGAGTTACAGCGCCATCGAGTTCTACGGCCCGGTGAACCTGGGTGCCGTGGACGCCGACGGCAAGCCGTTGCTGCAGCAGATCCGGTTCGATGCTGCCGCGATCGGCGGTTACGGCGCCGGCGACAAGACCATCACGGCCGGATCGGTGGGCTGGATCAATTCGTCGGGTGCCGTGGATACGCCGTTCCTCGGCGTGCCGGACGGGTCCGGCACGTTCGTCGTGCAGACGCTCGCCGGTGCCGGCGATGGCGGCATCGTGCTGGGCGCCGGTGACAAGCAACTGGCCGGAGTCTCCACGGCCACGTTCCGGGCGGTCAGCGACATCGTGCTGGACGGAACCGGCAGTCTCGCGTCGGCCGGCGATCTCGTGCTCGACGGTGGCCGCATCACCGCGACCACTGGCGCCGACCAGAGAATCGCCAGCGCCGGCGGGCTGACGACGGTGGCCACCGCGGACGCTTCGACGACCGCGGTCTCGACGCTCGGCGCCAAGGTGGCCTTCGCGGGCGCGCAGATCGATCACGGGGGGCGACTCGTGTTGCCGTCCGGGAAAGTCACGCTCGCCGCCGTCGGGGATCTGACGCTGCACGCCGACTCCGTCATCGACGTGGCCGGTCGCGCCGTCGCGTTCGCCGATCAGGTCACGGGCTACACGCACGGCGGCATCGTCGCGTTGTCGTCGACGAACGGTGACGTGACGGCACTGGCCGGATCTGAAGTGGATGTTTCCGGTGCGGCGGGCGGTGGTGACGGCGGCAGTTTGTCCGTCTCCGCGACGGGGGGCAGGTTCGTCGCGGACGGTACGCTGAAGGGCAGCCACGCGAATGGACAGAAAGGTGCAGCGTTCGCGCTGGACGCCGGCAGCATTCCGGATTTCGGCGCGCTGGTCCGGGCCGTCGCGGCCGGTGGTTTCGAAGGCGCCGAGACCTACCGGGTACGCGGCGGAAACCTGGTCGTCGGTACCGACGATGTCGTCACTGCGCATCGCATTGCGCTGGTCGCCGACGCGGGTGGCGTCGACGTTGCAGGCACCCTGGACGCCAGCGGGGCCAAGGCCGGCCGCATCGAAGTCTGGGGCCGCGATGACGTCGTGCTGCGCGACGGCGCGTTGCTCGATGCGTCGGCCGGTGGCGCATCGAACGGTGGCGGCAATGTGGTGCTCGGCACGACCGATGGCGCGCTCGATCTGCGGGTCGGTTCCACGATCGATGTCGCCGCGGGAGCGGGCGGCACCGGCGGCACCGTGCTGTTGCGCACACCGCGTACGGCCGACGACATCGCGATCACGGCGCTCGACGGAACCATCGATGGCGCGGCGTCGGTCCTGGCCGAAGGATTCCGCACCTATGCGTTCTCGACGGTGGGTGCAGGCCAGTTCTCGACGATCACGTCCGACAACACCGCGTGGATGGCGAACGGCGACGCGATGCGCACGCGGCTCGCGTCGCTCACCGGCCTGCGGACCGGCGTGGAGATCGTCAGCGATGGCGATCTGACGCTGAGCCAGGACTGGAATCTGTTCACCGCGAAGGTGAACGGCACACCGGGCGTGCTGACGTTGCGGGCGGCCGGCAACCTCGATCTGAACGGCAGCCTGAGCGACGGCTTCCAGGCCCTGTTGCCGGCGGCCGGCAATCCGAGCGTCGCGGCGGCGGCACCGCAGGCGGGGGACTCGTGGTCGTACCGTCTGGTGGGCGGCGCCGACCTCGACGCGGCGAATCCGCTGGCGGTCGTGGCCGCTGCAGACCTGGCGCCGGACAGCGGCAATGTATCCCTTGCCAACAACAAGTCGGTGCGGACCGGCAACGGGTTCATCGACATCGCCGCCGGCGGCGATCTGGTGCTGGGCAACGATCGGTCGGTGATCTATACGGCGGGCGTGCCGGGTCCGAGCGTGGATGGGTTCACCAATCCGAACATCGGTGGTGTGCCGGCGCCGACATACACGGACGGCGGCGGGGATATCCGTATCGCTGCCCAGGGCAGCGTCAAGGGCGCGACCACCGATCAACTGGTGTCGGAGTGGCTGTATCGGGATGTGAAGCGCGTCGGGACGACCACCAATCTGCGGCCGAATCCGCAGTCCACGTGGTGGGTGCGGTTCGATCAGTTCCGGCAAGGTGTGGGCGCGCTCGGCGGCGGGGATGTCTTCGTCACGGCCGGTGGCGACATCGAGAATCTGTCGGTCGTGATCCCCACCAACGCGCGACTGGGTGGAGATCTCAACGCGGCGCCGGACCTGGCCAATCTGGTCGAGCAGGGCGGCGGCGATCTGACGGTGATCGCGGGGGGCGACATCCTCGGCGGCGTGTTCTTGGTGCAGAAGGGCGAGGCGTTGATTTCGGCCGGCGGGTCGGTGGGATCGGCGCGGCAGATCAACGACGTCCCGCTGTATCCGGTCATCGCGCTCGGCGACGCCACGCTCGATATGAGAGCCGGCCGCGACCTGACGGTCGAGACCGTGTTCAACCCGACGATGTTGCGGCAGGCGGTGGCCAACACCGGCGCGTTGCGTACGCTGACGTCCTACTTCTCCACGTATACCGACCGCAGCAAGGTCAGTCTGAGCGCATTGACGGGCGATGCCACACTGTCGAACAACCACGATCTGCTCGGCGATCTGCCCGGCACGTTCTTCGTGGGCAGCGGCGCCGGGGAAACACTGACGGCCGTGGTCTATCCGGGGGACGTGGAGGTCGCGGCCTATTCGGGAGATGTGCTCGTCGCGCGGCCCATGACGCTGTTCCCGTCGCCCGACGGCCATCTCGAGTTGCTGGCGGACGGGTCGGTCCGCGTGAACGGAACGGTGTCCATGTCGGATCTCGCTCCGCAATCGCTGCCGACGATCTCGGCGCCGGACGTGTTGTATTCGCGACGGATCGATCCGCTGCTGATCAACGCCTCCTACGACGGTGCATTGGCCCATGCCGACGGCGGACTGCATATCGATGACCGGAGGCCGATCCGCATCGTCGCGCGCCGGGGCGACATCGTGGGGCCGCAGAATCCGGAGACGAATACGGTCGACCCGTTCGGCGTATTCGCCAAGGCGGCGCAACTGATCGCCGGTCGCGATGTCGTGGATGTGTGGTTGACCGGACAGAACATGCGGCCTACGGATGTCACGCTGGTTCAAGCCGGCCGCGACATCCGGTTCAACACGCTGCGGGATGCGGCCGGGAATCAGTCCACCAATTCCGGGCGTTTCGAAATCGGCGGTCAGGGCGAGCTTCAGGTGGTGGCCGGGCGCAATGTCGACCTCGGCAACTCGCAGGGTCTGATCACGCGCGGCAATCTGAACAATCCGTACCTGCCCGAAGCGGGCGCGGCGATCCGCGTGAGCACGGGCGGCACGTCGGCCAACTACGCGGCGTTCATCGGTGCCTATCTGGAAGGTGCGGTGGACGGACGGCCCAGCTATCTGGCCGATCTGACGGCCTACATGCGGACGCGGGACAACGATTCGACGTTGACCGCGGAACAGGCACTGACGCGCTTCAAGGCGCTGACGCACGAGCAGCAGACCGCGTTCATCAATCACGTGCTGTTCGCCGAACTGAAGGCTACCGGACGTGACTACACGTCGGGTCGGGCCGACGATTACGAGCGCGGCTATACGGCGATCCGGACGCTGTATCCGGAGACGGTCGATGGCGTGGTCCGGGACTACACCGGCGATCTGAATCTGTTCTTCAGCCAGATCAAGACCGAGCAGGGCGGCGAGATCGACATGCGCGTGCCTGGCGGTCTGGTCAACGCGGGTCTCGCCAACCCCGGCAACCTGACCAAGGAAGCCTCGCAGCTGGGCATCGTGACGGCACGGGGCGGCAGCGTCCGCGGGTTCGTGCACGACGATTTCCTCGTCAACCAGTCGCGGGTGTTCACGCTGCAGGGCGGCGACATCCTGCTGTGGTCGTCCGAAGGGGATATCGACGCGGGTCGCGGTGCGAAAACTGCATCGGCGACGCCACCGCCGCAGGTGATCTTCCGTGGCAACCAGATCATCCTCGATACGTCACGGTCGGTCTCCGGCTCCGGGATCGGCGTGCTGCTGTCGCGCGACGGCCTGGTGCCGGGCGATGTCGATCTGATCGCACCGAACGGCGAAGTGAATGCCGGCGACGCCGGGATTCGTGTCGCCGGCAACCTGAACATCGCTGCGCTGCGGGTCGTGGGCACCGAGAACATCCAGGTCGGCGGTGTGTCGGTGGGCGTGCCGGCGGCGGCCACGTCCAGTCTCGGCGGGCTCGCCGGCGTATCGAACGTCGCCAACGAGGCCACGAAGTCGGTCACCGAGGCGACGGAGAAGATCGCCGATCGCGCGACGAGCCAGACCGCGCGCCAACCGTCGTTCCTGACGGTGGAAGTGATCGGCCTCGGTGACGAGGACGAAGAACGGCGCAAGCGCTGACCGGATCGTGAGTCACGGATGCCGCACGGTCCATGACGGGCCGATCGGCATCTGTCTGATCCATTCAGCAGGTCAGACCGTCATGGTTCCTTCACGCGCCTGCAACAGTGCGCCGCAAGAATCGGGTTTCGAAATTTCTCGCAGCAGACCCCAAGCCCCGATGATGAAAAGAGTGCTGTTGTTCGCGCTGGCGCTGTTCGCGCTGGCGCCGATGGTGTCCCATGCCTGGTGGAATCAGGACTGGACCGCACGTCGCCAGATTACCGTCGATACCTCCGACAAGGGTGCTGCGCTGCAGGCTGGTGCGCAGAACGTGCCGGTGCTGGTGCGGCTGCACACGGGCAATTTTCCGTTCGTCGAAGCCGACATGGACGGCAAGGATCTGCGCTTCATCGGCAGTGACGACGCGACGCCGCTGAAGTTTCACGTCGAACTGTTCGACGGTGTCAACGAACTGGCGCTCATCTGGGTGCAGGTGCCGAAGCTCGATCCCGGCGCGACGCAGGCGATCTGGATCTACTACGGCAACGAGAAGGCGGTCTCGGCGTCGGATTCCAAGACGACCTACGACGGCAACCAGACGCTGGTGCTGCATTTCCACGAGAAGGACGGCACATTCAAGGATGCGACCGCCTACGGCCATGCGCCGGTTGTCGGCGGCGTGACGCACAACGCGACCGGCCTGGCGGACGGCAGCGGAACGTTCGATGGCAGCGCAAGACTGTCGTGGCCCGCGGTGCCGGGCCTGCGCATCGGCGCGGCGGGGATGACGTTCAGCGCTTGGGTGAAGGTCGCCGACGCGGCGGCCGACGGCAGTCTGTTCTCGCAACAGGACGGCGCGAACAACGTGCAGGTGCGCTACGAGCAGGGCCGGGTGTTCGCCCGCGCGTTCGGCGCCGAGACCGGCAAGGTCGATCTTCCGGCCGGAGGCTGGCATCACGTGGCGGTGACGCTGTCCGATCGACTCGTGCTGTGGGTCGATGGTCGCGAGGCCGCGGCAGCCAACGTCGCGGCGGCGGATCTCGGTGGCGATGTGACGGTCGGCGACGGTTTCCGTGGCGATATCGACGAAGTGCAGTTGTCGAATGTGGCGCGCCCCGCCGGCTGGATCGCGGCGCAGGCGGCCTCGCAGGGCGAGGGCGCCCGGCTCGTGATGGTCGCCGCCGAAGGCGAGGCCGGTGCGGAAGACGGCGGCGCGTCGTATCTGGGCATCCTGCTTGGTTCGGTGACGCTGGACGGCTGGATCGTCATCGTGATCCTGATGGTGATGATGGTCATCAGCTTCTGGGTGATGTTCAGCAAGGGCGTCGTGCTGTCGCGCACCGATGGCGCCAATCAGAAGTTCCTTCGCGTCTTCGCCAATGCGCCCGGCGGTGACCTGTTCGCGATCGAATCCACACCCGGCACCGGGCTCACGAAGTCGTCGGTGTACCGGATCTACGGCACGGCGATGCGCGAGCTGCACAAGCGGTTCGACAAGACCGGTCGCCGCGGCGGGCTCACGCCGCAGAGCATCGATG
>JAHCKV010000480.1 GCA_026125595.1 Burkholderiales bacterium
AATCGACGACGTGGCATAGACCATCGACGAATAACCGAACAGCTGCTTGCGGGCGAAGGCCGGGATCACCTGGGAGACGATCCCGAAGGCCGGCAGAATCATGATGTACACCTCGGGGTGCCCGAAGAACCAGAACACGTGCTGGTACAGCACCGGGTCACCGCCGCCGGCGGCATTGAAGAAGTGCGTATCGAAGTGACGATCCGTCAGCAGCATCGTGACGGCACCGGCCAGCACCGGCATCACGGCGACCAGCAGATAGGCGGTGATCAGCCAGGTCCACACGAACAGCGGCATCTTCATCAGCGTCATGCCCGGCGCCCGCATGTTCAGGATCGTCGTGATGATGTTGATGGAACCCATGATCGACGACGCGCCCATGATGTGGATCGCGAAGATCGCCATGTCCATGCCGAGGCCCTGTTGCACCGACAGTGGCGCATAGAGCGTCCAGCCGGCACCGGTGGCGCCACCCGGCACGAAGAACGAACCGGCCAGCAACAGCGCGGCCGGCGGCAGCAGCCAGAAGCTGAAGTTGTTCATCCGCGCAAACGCCATGTCGGACGCGCCGATCATCATCGGGATCTGCCAGTTCGCGAAGCCCACGAACGTCGGCATGATCGCGCCGAACACCATGATCAGACCGTGCATCGTGGTCAGCTGGTTGAAGAACTCCGGCTTCCACAGCTGCATGCCGGGTTCGAACAGTTCGGCCCGGATCCCGAAGGCGAGCAGCCCCCCGGTGATGAACATCGTGAAGCTGAACCACAGGTACATCGTGCCGATGGCCTTGTGGTTCGTGGTGGTCAGCCAGCGCATGATCCCTGTCGGGTGATGCGCGTGTTCGTGACCGTGGTCGTGGACGGCTTCCATGGTGGTTCTCCTGCTCGCTCTGTTCGGTTCCGGGGTCGGTCGGATGCGGTCGTTACTTCGACGACGCCGTGAGATTCGCTGCAGCGACGATCCCCGCGGATCGCGCGCTCGAATCACCCATTTTGTCACCGCCCGTCGGCGCGACACCGGTCGTGGTCGGCGCGGCGGCGGCCTTCTTGTCGGCAGCCCATTGGGCGAACTCCTCGGCCGAGACGACCCGGACGACGATCGGCATGAAGCCGTGTTCCTTGCCGCACAGTTCGGCACATTGGCCGCGGTAGATGCCGGTGGTTTCGGCCTTGAACCAGGTGTCGCGGATGAAGCCGGGGATCGCGTCCTGCTTGACGCCGAACGCCGGCACCCAGAACGCGTGGATCACGTCTTCCGCCGTGAGCAGTACCCGAACTTTCTTGCCGACCGGAACGACCAGTTCGTTGTCGACGTCGAGCAGGTAGTTCTCGCCCTTCGGCGTCGACTTGTCGTAGATCTCGTCCATCGTCGTCTTGAGATTCGACAGGAAATGGACACCATCGCTGACGCCGGCCAGATCGCCCTCGCCACGGATGTACTCGTAGCCCCATTTCCACTGGTAACCGGTGGCCTTGATCGTCAGGTCGGGATTGCTGGTGTCCTTCATCTCGACCACGGTCTTCGTGGCGGGGATGGCCATGCCCAGCAGGATCAGGAACGGGATGATGGTCCAGACGACTTCCACGGTCGTGTTCTCGTGGAAGTGGGCCGCCTTGTGGCCCAGTGATTTGCGGTGCTTCAGGATCGACCAGAACATCATGCCGAACACCAGCACGAAGATGACCACACAGACCGTGAACAGGAACGTGTGCAGGTCGTAGATGTCGGCCGCGATCTTCGTCTGCGGTTCCTGCAGTCCATATTTCGCGGTGGCTGCCTCCGCGAATCCGGCCCATGCGACGGCTGCCGCCGCCAGCGCTTTTCCAGTGATCTTGTTCATGCTGTCCCGAGACACCCCTATCAGAAACCCTTCAGCCGCCGCTTCAGCTCGTTCGCCAAATCGGCCCGCTGCTCGTCAGTCAGGAACTCGCCGAACGGCACTTCGCGGCCATGCGACCGCAGCGCCAGTTCCACGCCGTTCCCAGGCCCGCTGCGCGTTACTACCAGTTGCGCCCAGTACCGGTCGAATTCGTGGCGACTGACCCGACCGGAGGTCCGCCGCTCCACCAATATGCGATCGCCCGTCAGGCGGATCGATTCGAAATCATTCGCGTGGCGCTCGAACACCTTGAAAGCCACGAACAGCACCACCATCTCGACACAAGTGAACGGCAGCACGTACCACACGCCGTTCAAGCTCCATACGAACGCGATGCCGAACGACACCATGGCGATCGACCCCAGGAACAGATAGCGGCCGGTCGTCGACAACGAACGGTTGCGGCGCGACACCAGCAACCAATCGTTCTGGCCCGGCGTGTCGATCTGCGCATCGTCCATCGATGTCGTTCCCTCGCCGCACCCCGCCCCGGTCCCGTTCGGACCCGCACGAGTGACGAGTGCTGCAGCACGTCGAAAAAGCCGGCGGAGGTTAGCACGCGCCTCTCCGCCGAGGCAAGGTGCGGGACGCTTGAATCCCAGGGGAAATCCCGCACTTGCGCGGGTTTCTGACGCTGGATTCTCAGCGTCGACCCGGAGCGCGGTGAATGCGGACAACATCGAGTCCGTCGGTGGTTCTCCGGGGACCCTGCTCCGGCACCCAGGCATGGCCGTACACGACCTCCACGGTCGCCGGCAGACGGCCGTCGCGTCGCCATGGTTCGTAGCCCTGGGCAATGCGCCGCCAGCGATCGCGCCCGCCCAGCCCCCGACCGGCGTCGTGCGCGGGACCGATCGATCCGAGTCCGCGCAGTTCGCGCGCGAGACTCTCGACGTCGCCGTACGTGACCGTCAGCTGTTCCATATCCATGACCGGATCGGCGAACCCCGCGTGCACCAGCGCGTCGCCGATGTCATGCATGTCGATGAATGGCGATCGATCGTCTCCCAGCCCGGCGGCCCGGCGGGCCCCACGCCATTCGCGCAGCGTGTCCGGCCCCAGCGTCGAGAACATCAGCAACCCGCCGGGCCGCAGGGCCAGCCGCCAGTCGCGGAACGCGACCGCGGGATCCGAAACCCGATGCAGCATCAGGTTGGACCAGACCATTGCGCTCGACTGCGGCCGGACCGGCAGCGGCGCCAGCGCGGACTGCACAACGGGTCGCGCGGAACCAGTCCAGCGCGCCCAGACGCGA
>JAHCKV010000481.1 GCA_026125595.1 Burkholderiales bacterium
TGTGATTCCGTCTGCCGCACGGCGGCGATCACATCGGCTTCGACGCCGACGTCGCCGGTCAGGCACAGCGCGTCCGGCAGATGCTCCCGCGCTTCATCGAAGAATGCCGCACGCCGCGCCATCAACGCGACGCGGGCCCCGGCTTCGGCCAGCGCCTCCGCGATCTCGAGCCCCAGGCCGCGAGACCCGCCGGTGATGAATGCAACCTTGCCGTCGACGCGAAACGAATCGAAGTACTGTCCCATGGCGTTCTCTCGATCAGACGGTGGCGACCGGGGTGACGGGCGACCCCACGGCGCCGGGCAGCCGCAACGGCGGCGCCGTCAGCAGGAAGCGGCTACGCCGCTGTGCGCGAAGGTGCGCGGCGAGATCCTTCAGCCACCACAGCTCGCCGAGCGGAACGCCGAGCTTGAACAGGCAATGCTGATGCAACGGCAGATGCGCCTTTGCGCCGGGCACATCGCGCGGCGGATAGAACTCGACCGCGTAGTTGTCGGCACAGATCGCGGCAATGCCGCTGTCGGTGATCCATTGCAGCAATCGCTCGTCGCGACCGTCGAGTCCCATCGCGTTCGCGGCGAGGCGTTCGGCATCGGGCTGCCGATTCATCTCGAGGATCAGATCGGTGAACCCCGTGCGCATCACGAACAGGTCGCCCGGCTCGATGTCGAGTTTGTCCGCTTCGATCACGCGCTGCAGGTCGTCGTACGACAGCGCCCGGCGCTGAAATCCGAAATGCTCGAGAAAATCGACGAGCACGGCGCGGCCCTGGATCGGCGTCGCGGCGAAGTTCGATATGGACAATTTCAGCGCGCCCATGTGATGGCCGCACGCTTCTTCGTGGTCGTCGTGATACACCACCGGCCCGACGACATGCTCGTTCGCGCGCCAGCCGTTGTAGTAGACCATCTCGTCTCGCCCATCACCATCGGCGTCGAACCAGGCGCCGACATGGGCCAGCGAGTCCCATTGCGTCGAATACTGCAGCACGAGCAAGACCTGATCGTCGCACACGACATCATCGCTGTGCCCGTTCTCCCGACGCAGCGGAAAATTCATGTTGGGCAATCCCATGCGCTGCGTGGGCAACAACTCCGGAGGACCGCGCCTCGGATTGAGCACGCGCCCTCCCGGATAGTCGAGCGGAATCGACAGACCGAAGCGGATGCCTTCCCGCACTTCGGCAACACCCTGCCGGACCTTTTCCGGCGTCAACAGGTTGATGCGCCCCAGTTCGTCATCGGGACCGAAGTCGCCCCAGGTGGATCCTGGCGGCCGTTGCTTCCAACGTGAACTCGACACTGCTCCCCTCCACTATCGTTGTTGTGGTCGTTACGATCGCCCGATTGCCGGCCGTCGATTCTAGTCCGCAACTGGCACCGGCTTGCGCGGCCCGATAGACTTTCGGCCTCGATGTTTCAGCGACCGGAGGAAGTCCCCATGAACGCGCCATCCCCGAAGCCCGTCTTCCAGTGGGAAGACCCCCTGCTGCTCGCCGACCAGCTCACCGACGAGGAGCGGATGGTGCAGGACAGTGCCCGCGCCTATTGCCAGGAGAAGCTGATGCCGCGCGTGCTGCAGGCGAACCGGCACGAAACGTTCGACCGCGCGATCTTCAACGAAATGGGCGAACTCGGGTTTCTCGGTTCCACGATCGAAGGCTACGGCTGTGCTGGCGTCAATCACGTGTCGTACGGCGTCATCGCACGGGAGATCGAACGCGTGGACTCCGGCTACCGCTCGGCGATGAGCGTGCAGTCGTCGTTGGTGATGTACCCGATCTACGCGTTCGGCAGCGAAGCCCAGCGACAGAAGTACCTGCCGAAGCTCGCCAGCGGCGAAGCGGTCGGCTGCTTCGGTCTGACCGAACCGAATCACGGTTCCGATCCCGGCAGCATGGTCACCCGGGCGCGCAAGGTCGATGGCGGCTTCCGGCTCAGCGGCGCCAAGATGTGGATCACCAATTCCCCGATCGCCGACGTCGCCGTGGTGTGGGCCAAGAACGATGCGGACGTGATCCGCGGTTTCATCGTCGAACGCGGCATGCAGGGCTTCTCGACACCGAAGATCGAAGGCAAGTTCAGCCTGCGCGCATCGACGACCGGCGAGATCGTGCTGGACGATGTCTTCGTGCCGGACGAGAACCTGCTGCCCAACGTCGAAGGACTGAAAGGTCCGTTCTCGTGCCTCAACAAGGCGCGCTACGGCATCGCATGGGGTGCCATGGGTGCCGCGGAGTTCTGCTGGCACGCAGCCCGCACCTACACCATGGACCGCAAGCAGTTCGGCCGACCGCTCGCGTCGAATCAGATCATCCAGTTGAAGCTCGCCAACATGCAGACGGAAATCACGCTGGGCCTGCAGAGCGCGCTGCGCGTCGGACGGCTGATGGACGAAGGCCGCGCGGCGCCGGAGATGGTCTCGCTGATCAAACGCAATTCGTGCGGCAAGGCGCTCGACATCGCCCGCGTCGCCCGTGACATGCATGGCGGCAACGGCATCTCCGACGAGTTCCACGTGATCCGCCACGTGATGAATCTTGAGGCCGTCAACACGTACGAAGGCACCCACGACGTCCATGCATTGATCCTCGGTCGCGCACAGACGGGCATCGCGGCGTTCGCCGCATGACGCAAGCCACCGCGCCGGCCGGCGGCGCGCTCTCGCATCTGCGCGTTCTCGACCTGTCCCGGGTTCTGGCGGGCCCCTGGTGCGGCCAGATCCTCGCCGATCTCGGCGCCGAGGTGATCAAGGTCGAACGCCCGGGTGCCGGCGACGATACCCGCGCCTGGGGTCCGCCGTGGATGAAGGATGCCGCGGGCCACGACACCCGCGAGGCGGCGTATTACATGTGCGCCAACCGCGGCAAGCGATCCGTCACCGTCGATCTGTCCAAACCGGAAGGTCAGGAGATCGTGCGCCGACTGGCCGTGCGTGCCGACGTGCTGCTGGAGAACTACAAGGTCGGCGGCCTCGCACAGTACGGTCTCGACTACGCGAGCCTGTCCGCGCTGAACCCGCGCCTGGTCTATTGCTCGGTGACCGGTTTCGGACAGACCGGCCCCTACTCGAACCGTGCGGGCTATGACTTCATCATCCAGGGCATGGGCGGCCTGATGAGCATCACCG
>JAHCKV010000482.1 GCA_026125595.1 Burkholderiales bacterium
ACCACGGTGGCGATCAGCTGCTGGGATTCCACCGGCACCGGCAGCAGGGCGTCGCCGCCCTGGTTCATCAGGCGGATCTGCCGGTTCAGGTCCCAGTGCTCGGTCAGGAACACCACCGGCAGGCTCACGTTGGTCGGCATCTGGTGCACGACCTGGGCGATGTCGTCGCCGCCGCATCCCGGCAGTTCCAGCGCAATCAGCAACAGTTCCGGATTCGAGTCGTTCAGCACGCCGAGCACGTCGTCGGGTCTGGAGACGACCATGACGTCCATGCCCGCTTCCCGCAGCACGGCACGACAGAATTCGGCGCGGCTGTGATCGGCATCGACGATCAGCACGCGGTAGGGCTCCGGTGCATCCCACGTCGACAGCTGGTCGAGCTTGTCCACCAGGTCGGTGACCCGCACCGGTTTCGTGAAATACGCGGTGGCGCCCGCGCGGACCGCTTCGAGCCGCGAATGCACGTCGCTGCGCGATGACAGGAACACGATCGGCGGCCGGTCCGGCGCGTCGCGACCGATCCGTGCGAGACCGGCGGAGAGTCCGCCGCCGGCCAAGGCTGCGTCCACGACGAGCGCGTAGGGCGGATGCTCGGCGATTGCCTCGGCCAGTTGCTCCGGATCCGAGAAATTCCGGACTTCGTAGCCGAAACGCTCCAGCTGCGAAACCAGATTCGCGGCGGTCTGGTCATCCTGCTCGAGCAGAAACACGCGTCGCTGGTCGTCTTCGCGGATGTATCGGGGGTGGCTCGACGCGATCCGGTCGAACCGGGTGGCGACGACCTGTGGCTGCGCCGCGCGATGCAGGTCCGCCAGCAGCGTCTCGACGCCCTCGATATCGATGTCCTTCGGTGTCGACGGTCGCAGCAGCAGTTCGTCCAGCCGGCGCACCAGGGTACGGCTTGGCGTCGACAGCGCCGGAACGCCGAGCATGCTCGATGACGCATCGAGTCCGTGCACCAGTCGACGGAGTGCGGCGAGCGCCTCCCGGCTGTGGGGGCCTTCGCGGGCGCTCTCCCAGATGGCCTCGATCTCTGCCAGCTTCTGCGGTAGCTCCCGGGCGTAGCGGCCCGACAGCTCGCGCAGCGCTTTCTGGAAGACTTCGAGGGTGTTCATCGACGGACGGGGCGCGGGCAGCGACGGGAGACCGGAGTCCACGGGCAAAAGCATCCTTCGAGCCATTGGTGACGAGCGGAGGCGGAGGCAGAACCAGCGGTAGCCGACTGCCGGTCCCGCCGGCTTCAGCCCGCCGTGAATCCCGCCGCCTCGATCGCCTTGCGCAATGCGGCCGGGGACGTGACGGCCGGGTCGAACGTGATCTTCGCTTCCCCACGATCGAGGGAGACTTCAGCCGCGGTGACACCGGGGCTGGATTGCAGCACGCGGGTCACGCTGCCGACGCAGCCGCCGCAGGTCATGCCGCCGACGTTCAACGTAGTTGTTTCCATGGTTCGTTCTCGGGCAAGGAGGTTTCGAAAAGCGCTGACACCGGAATGTAACCTTTAACGGGAGCCGTTTCCGCTGCGCCGTTGCAGGCTGCGGCCGCCGTATCGACCGTGCGGCTTGCAGCGTCCCCTAAACCCGACAGGCAATCCGGTCGATAAGCCTCTCCATGGACTCCCTCACTGTTCCCGAACCCACAGGGACGGAGCGCACGCCGCGGCACGGCTACGGCTGGCTGCTGTTCGTCTTCGCCGTCGCGCTGGCCGCGTGGGGTCTGTGGCATTGGGACCAGTTGACGCGGCAGACCGTCGATCCCGCGGTGGCGTCGGGCGAGCGCCGGGCGCTGTTCAGCGCGGCACAGTTGCCGCTGCTGCCGATGGACGATCTGAATCAGCGCTATCCCGGTGCGACGATCAAGGCCGTCGTCGTGCATCTGCGCGATCCGGACTGTGCCTGTTCGGCGACGGCCGACCGCCATTTCCTCGGACTGATCACGCGGCATCCCGGCGACGGTGTGCTGTTCATCGTGGCCGACGAACCCGGGCGCGGGCCGGCGCCGGCGCGTGGCCTCGAACGGGTGCCGCGGCTCGATCCGGCCGACTCCGCCCGCCTGTGGGCGGCGTTGCCCGGCACACCCGCGGTGGCGGTCTTCGATGGTACCGGTCAGCCGCTGTTCGTCGGACCCTATGCCGCCGGCGAGACCTGCAGTACGACGCGCGGCGGGCCGGTGGATGCGACGATGGGTGCAGCCCACGCCGGCGTGCCGCAGCAGGCCGCGGCCGCCATCGCGACGGGGTGTTTCTGCGCCCGGACCGAAGCAGGCGGGACCGCTGCCGGCGGATCTTCGATCATTCCCGAGACGCCGATCGATCGGCGCTGAAGTTGCATCGCTTCGGGCGAAGCGTGCTTGAGGTGATCCCGCTGGATCACCTCTTTTTTTGCGACATCCGCTATTTCACCGTGAGTTCCTGCAGGCCCTGGTACAGCGCCAGCGCTTCCGGATTCGCCAGTGCCTCCTGGTTCTTGACCGGACGGCCGTGCACGACGTTGCGCACGGCCAGTTCGACGATCTTGCCGCTCTTGGTGCGCGGGATGTCCGCGACCTGCAGCACTTTTGCCGGCACGTGCCGCGGTGTCGTGTTGGTGCGGATCTTCTCCTTGATGCGCTTGAGCAGTTCGGCATCCAGCGTCAGACCGTCGCGCAGCCGCACGAACAGCACGACGCGCACGTCGTTGTCCCAGTCCTGCCCGATCACGAGACTCTCGACCACCTCGTCGAGCTGTTCCACCTGGCGGTAGATCTCGGCCGTGCCGATGCGTACGCCGCCCGGATTGAGCACGGCATCCGACCGGCCGTAGATGATGCAGGTGCCGCGATCGGTGATCTCCATCCAGTCGCCATGGCACCAGATGCCGGGGAACCGTTCGAAGTACGCGGCGCGATACTTGATGCCGTCCGCGTCGTTCCAGAAACCCACCGGCATGCAGGGAAACGGGGCCGTGCAGACCAGTTCGCCCTTTTCACCGATCACGGGCCTGCCGTCGTCGTCGTAGACCTCGATCTTCATGCCGAGTCCGCGACACTGGATCTCGCCTTTCCAGACCGGCAGCCACGGACTGCCGAGCACGAAGCACGACACGATGTCGGTGCCGCCCGAGATCGACGACAGCTGCAGGTCGCGCCTG
>JAHCKV010000483.1 GCA_026125595.1 Burkholderiales bacterium
GTGTGCCGTCGCTGAACTTCACGTCGCGCAGCTTGAATGTGTAGATCAACTGGTCGTCAGAGATCTCCCAGGACTCCGCGAGGCCGGGCCGCAGCCCGGTGCCGACGGCATCGGGCTCGACCAGCGAATCACAGACCTGCTCGATCAGGTAGATCGAGCCGTTGTCATTGGGCAGGAACGGATCGAAGGTCGCGGGTTCCTCCAGCCGCGCGAACACGAGCGTGCCGCCCCGCTTGGGGCCCGACGGGGTTGCGGCGGCCGGCGCGGCAGCGGCCGGAGGCTCTTCCTTCTTCTCCGAACAGGCCGCCACGGACAGGGCCAGCGCTGCGGTGGCGACCAACAGGATCGGACGGAACGACAACGAGCGGGTGCGAACGTCGGGGACCAGCCTGGTCATGAGTTTCACTCCACGGAATTCGGGGGTCGGGTGGCACAACATCCGTGACGCTGTCCGGCCGGTGGTTCCGGCTCTGGGGCATGCCGCGCCATCGATCCACGGCACAGCACGCCCGGAAAATACCTGCGCGCCCGCGCGGACGCAATCCGCGCCGGCGCACCGATGGAACCATCAGACGCCGAAACCCTCCAGCACGACCTTGCCCCGCGCCTTGCCGCTTTCCAGCAACGCGTGGGCGCGCTTCAGATTCGCAGCGTTGATCGGGCCGAACGTTTCCGCCAGCGTAGTCCGCACGAGGCCGTCGTCCACCAGTCGCGCGACCTCGGTCAGCAACCGATGCTGCTCGATCATGTCGGGCGTGCCGAAGATCGCACGGGTGAACATCAGTTCCCAGTGCAGCGACAGGCTCTTGCGCTTGAGCAGCGCCACATCGAGCGGACCCGGATCGTCGATCAGTCCGAACCGGCCCTGCGGCGCCAGCAATTCCACGCACTGCGCGAAATGCCGGTCCGTTGCCGTCAGGCTCGCGACGTACTGGACCGCCTGGATTCCGGCGGCGGCGAGTTGCGGCGCGAACGCTTCGCGATGATCGATCACGTGGTGGGCACCCAGTTCGAGACACCAGCTGCGCGTTTCGGGCCGCGACGCGGTCGCGACCACCGTGAGTCCGGTCAACCGCCGAGCGAGCTGGATCAGGATCGACCCGACGCCACCGGCTCCGCCGACGATCAGCAGCGTGCCGGCGCCTGCATTCTTGCGGGTCGGAACGCCGAGCCGGTCGAACAGCAGTTCCCATGCGGTGATAGCTGTCAACGGCAACGCCGCGGCCTGCGCGAACGACAGCGAAGCCGGCTTCGCGCCGACGATGCGTTCATCGACCAGATGAAACTCGGCGTTGGTCCCCGACCGCGCGATGGAGCCCGCGTACCAGACGGCATCGCCCGGCGCGAACAGCGTCACGTCCGGACCGACCGCTTCGACGACGCCGGCGGCGTCCCAGCCGAGCACCCGCGGCTGACCATTCTCGCCCTGGGCCCGCAGGCGCATCTTCGTATCCACAGGGTTGACCGAGACGGCCTTCACCGCCACGAGCAGATCCCGTCCGGTCGGAACGGGTCGGGGCAGATCGAGATCGAGCAGCGATTCCGGATGATCGATGGGATGGGAAACGTGGTAACCGACCGCTTGCATGGTGAACCTCCTTCGGAACAGGGCCGCGCATTGTCCACGGGCGCGCGGTCGCCGCCATCCGCGCAGCGGAACAACTCTGGTGCCGATGGCGATGCGCCCCGGCGAGCGAACTCAGTCGACCGCGTCGCCGGTCGCCAGCACCGGCTTCGAGAACCAGTGGCCCTGGGCCCAGTCGACCCCGACATCGCACAGCACCTGCGCGGTGTCCGCGTCTTCCACGCATTCCGCGACCGTCATCACGTCGAACGTGCGGGCGGTCGCGACGATGGTCTCGATCAACTGCCGCGTGCGCAGCGATCGCGTCAGACCCTGCACCATCCAGCCCTCGATTTTCAGGAAGTGCACCGGCAGCTCGGCCAGATACCGGAACGACGAATAGCCGCTGCCGAAATCGTCGAGCGCGAGCCGGAATCCGACATCGAGCAACGGCTCGAGCTGGGTGAGCAGCGTGTCCATGTCGGCGGTCTGCCGCTCGGTGATCTCGATGACCATCGGATTGGACGCACCGGGCAACATCCGGAACGACATCGCCTGCTCGCGCAGAGCCGCCACGAGTTCGCGATCGGCCAGCGACTGCGTCGACAGGTTGATGAAGTAGGCCTCCAGCGGCTGGGACCGCTCGACCGCTTCGGCGGTGCGTTCCAGTGCCAGCGTGCTGACGGTCCGGTCGATCGCGCTGACCAGTTGCAGCGCCTCGGCGGCCTGGATGAATCGACGTGCCTGGATCAGCACCTGCTCGCGACTGCGGATGCGCGCGAGCGCCTCTTCGCCGACCACGCGCCCGGTGCGCAGATCGACGATGGGCTGGAACGCGGGCAGCAACCGATTCTCGTGCAGCGCACTCTGCACCTGCGAACCTTCCCAGACAGTGCCGCGACGCGCATTGGCGGCGTTGCTGGCCACGAGCACCTTGTCGCGACCGGACTGCTTGGCTTCGTACAGCAGCGCATCGGCCTGGGCCAGCAGCGCCTCGACGCTCTCGGTACGCGACGAATACAGCGCCAGACCGAAGCTGGCCGTGACCGGCAACTCGCCGACGGAGATCCGGACCGGATTCTTCTTCAGCAACTGGCGCGCCCGTTCGCCGGCGCGCGCGGCGCCCGCGGAGTCGAGTCCGTGCAGACACATCAGGAACTCTTCGCCACCCCACCGGGCGATCCAGTCGCCCCCGCGCAGATTGGACGACAGCGTCGCCGCCACGTGGCACAGCACCTCGTCGCCGACCTGATGACCGTACTGGTCGTTGACGAGCTTGAAACGGTCGACGTCGACAACGGCGACCGCGAAGCGGTTGTGATCGCGACGCGCGCGACTCCATTCGACGGCCAGCCGGGCTTCGGCCGCACGCCGGTTCAACAGGCCGGTCAGGTGATCTTCCATCGCCAGCCGCGTGATCTCCTGCTCCTGCGCCTTGCGATCGCTGATGTCGCGTTGGATCGAGATCCAGTGACTGACGATGCCGCTCGCATCCTGGACCGGAACCACCGACAGCTCGACCCAGTACGAATCACCGTGCTTGCGGTAGTTGAG
>JAHCKV010000484.1 GCA_026125595.1 Burkholderiales bacterium
CAGGGGTGGGACACCACCCGCCCAAGGCGCCGGTGCGAGCGGTGGCGCAATGTCGGACGCGGACTCCGCACCGATGATGGCGATGGAAGACGACATGGACATGATGGGCTCGCCGAGCCCGGGATCCTCGGGAGGAATGAGCTCCGGCGGGATGCCGATGGATTCCGGCGAAATGGGCGGCATGGGTCCCAGGGTCGCCCCGATGCCGGCTGGCGGCGACGCAGGCGCGGGCATGAAGGCCATGGGCTGCTGCATGGGAGATATGGGAGGCGGTGGTGCAGCGCGTTCAGCCACGAGCCTGCCGGGCTTTCCCGGTCGCTCGCACCTGTACCACATCGGCGCCGAAGGCTTCTTCCTGAATCATCCGCAGCACATCACGCTCAGCGTGCAGCAGCAGGTCCGGCTGAACCGGATCCGCGAACAGGCGCTGCTGACCAACGCGACCTACGAACGACAGGTCGCGGAAGCAGAGCAGGCGCTCTTCGTGTTGACAGGCGCCGACCTGCCGGACACCGTCAAGATCCACGAGCAGTTGCGGGCCATCGCGGACTTGCGCACGGAGCAACGGGCCGCGTTCATCCGAAATGTCGGCCAGGCCGCCGAAGTGCTGACGGATTCGCAGCGCGACGCGCTGCTCGGCGCAAAGCCGGCGTCCTGATCACCCACGACCGTTATGGCACGACACGCGTCATCGCCGAAGCGACGCGCCGCGGCGAGCAAAACATTCGCAGGCGCTCGAGTCCGTCTCGCGATCCTCGCGATCGTCGCGGGCCTGTCGCCGGACCTCGCGGGCGCCCAAAGCCCCGAGGAACATGCGAAGCACCACCCCGTCGGAGCCGTGGCGCCTTCGATGGCGCCGGCTGGCGGGGGCGGCATGTCCGGCGGCGAGATGGGTGCAGAGATGGGGGAGATGATGAAGGAGATGGGCAGGCCGCCTCGCAAGGCGCTCTACCCGTCTCTCATGGATTTGCCGAGCTTGACGCCGCAGCAGCGCGCAGCGGTCGAGCGACAGGCTCATTCCCGGATGACAACCGGTGCTCGCCTGATGTCGGAGGCGCTCGGACCGATGTCCACCAGCGCCGCGCGCAAGGACTACGCCGCCCTCCAGACGGCCACCGAGCAGATGCGTCAGGGGTTGGCGCAGTTCGAAAGCGGCCTCGCCGCACATCGGGCGCTCGCGGAAGGCAAGGCGCCCGCCGCCGTGGCGCTGCGATGGTTCAAGAACGAAATGAACCTGTCGTATCCGGACGCGCGCGACGCGCCCCAGACCTGGTTCGGCGTTCCGGTGTTCCACGCGGTTTCCATGGCGTTGGTGGCAGCGTTCGCGTTGGCCATGACGATCGTCCACTTCGCGCGTCTGCGCCGTGCCCGCGCGCTCGCGGCCGAGCTGATCTCGGGTCGTTCTGCGTCGGGGCCCGAAACCGCAGTGGCACCTCTGCTCACGTTGCCGACAGCCGCTCCGCCCCCGTCAGCAGATCGACCCTCCCGTGCAGCCGTTTCGCAGACGGTTCCACCACCGAGCACGGGCGGAAGCTGGACCGGCGAGTTGCGGGTTGCGAAGATCTTCGAGGAGACGGCGGATGTGAAGACGTTCCGTCTCGCCTCGACAGCCGGTGAGGACCTGCCTTTCTCCTTCGAGCCTGGCCAGTTTCTGACCATAGCAGCGACGATCGACGGCAAGACCGTGAAGCGTTCCTATTCAATTGCTTCTTCGCCGTGCTGCCGCGGCTGGTGCGAGATCACGGTCAAGCGGGCACCGGGCGGCGCCGTCTCGGCGTATCTGCACGAGCAAGTCGCCGTCGGTGACCTGCTCGGTGCCGCCGGGCCGTACGGCCGTTTCACATTCCGCGGCGAGACGCCGAGCGTCGTGATGATCGCGGGCGGCGTCGGGATCACGCCGATGATGAGTTCGATTCGTTACCTCACCGACCAGAGCTGGACCGGCGAAATATTCCTGATCTACGCCTGCGCCAGCCTCGACAAGGTGATCTTTCGGGACGAGATCGACTACCTGGGCCGCCGCCATCCGAATCTGCACAGCGTGATCGTCCTGAGCGACGAGTCGACGCCCTCGTGGACGGGAGAGCGCGGCCGGGTTGGTGCGGAACTGCTGGCGCGAGTAGTGCCTGATCTGCCATCCCGTCGCATCCATCTTTGCGGACCGCCGCCGATGATGGAAGCCGTCAAGGCCGTGTTGTCCGGTCTCCACGTACCCCCGGAGCAGATCAGGACGGAGCTCTTCCTCGCGCCCGAGCGCCCCGCCGTCGCGCCACGGCCGGCCGGTGCCGTCGCGACCGCAGTGGAATGTACGTTCACGCGCTCGGACAAGAAGGCACCGCTCACGCCCGAGAAGACGGTGCTCGAAGCCGCCGAATCGGTCGGCGTCACCATCGATTATTCCTGCCGGCAAGGGTTCTGCGGTGTATGCAGGACTCGTCTCGTGTCCGGCCAGGTGACCATGGCGGTGGAGGACGGTCTCTCGCCCGAGGACAAGGCGGCCGGCTACATCCTCGCCTGCCAGGCCAAGTCCGTCTCGAATGTCGCGGTGGAAGCCTGAACATGAACCAGGGTGATCGCGCCATCGTAACCAGCATGATCCTCCTGCTCCTGGTTCTGTGGGGTGGCTTTCTCATCCATCGCTCGCCGGACTTCGCCGGCAGCACGGCCGGCGGCTTCTTCGGCGTGGCGGGCGCCACGCTGATGCTCCTCGCGTCCCTACCCTACACGGTGGTGCGGCGTATCGTGCCCGTGCGACGCGCGACGACGCCTCATCTGTCGATGCGAACGTTGCTGACCTTTCACGTCTACCTGGGACTGGCCGGAGTCCTCCTGGCCCTGATCCACTCGGGACACAAGTTCCAGAGCGTGCTCGGAATGGCGCTCACCGCCGCGATGCTGCTGGTCGTGTTGACCGGCTACGTGGGTCGGTATCTTCTGACTTTCATCGGCGAGGACGTCCGCGAGAACCGCGAGTTGCTTGCCGGACTGCGGTCACGATTGAAGGCGCCCGTGGCGTCCATCGCACCCGCCATGATCGGCGACCCTGCCGATCGAGAGGGATTCATGCTGCGGATGATCGGCGCCGTGGCCGACGTCGAACATGCGGTTGCGATGGAGG
>JAHCKV010000485.1 GCA_026125595.1 Burkholderiales bacterium
GCACGGGATCGCTCTCGACGATCGTGGTCAGCTCGTGCGACAGCCGGGCCGAGTCGAGATCGAGTGACAGCAGACGGAAGGTGAGCGGCGACGGCGGCGGCAGCGCATTTCGGGCGTTGGCCGTGGCCGGCGCCCGTTCGAACAGCGCGGCCAACGTGTCCGTCTCGGCGGCGGACAGCGACGGTGCTGGAGAGGGCGGTGCGGAAGTGGTGCCTGCATCCATCGTCACTTCTCCCAGGGGGGCCGCGAACGTACGCGGATCGGAGTATAGGCGGACGGGCGGCCGGATCGGGTTCAGATATCGCGCGCGAGACGTTCTGCGTCACCGGTGTATGCAGCCGGCGTGAGTGCGAGCAACCGCGCCTTGTCGGACTCCGGAATCGCGAGGCCTGCGATGAACGCTCTCACCGATTCACGCGTGATGCCGGCCTTGCCGCGCGTGAGTTCCTTCAATTGCTCGTAGGCGTCGTCGATACCGTGGCGGCGCATCACGGTCTGGATCGGTTCCGCCAGCAGTGCCCAATTGGCATCCAGGTCGGCGGCGAGGGCCGGCGGATTGGCTTCGAGTTTGTTCAGGCCGCGCAGGCACGCGTCCCAGGCGAGCAACGTGTGGCCCAGCGCTGTGCCCATGGTGCGAAGCACCGTGGAGTCCGTGAGATCGCGCTGCCAGCGCGACACCGGCAGCTTGGCCGACAGGTGATGCAGCAACGCGTTGGCCACGCCCAGATTGCCTTCCGAATTCTCGAAATCGATCGGATTCACCTTGTGCGGCATCGTGGAGGATCCGACTTCGCCGGCCTTGACCTTCTGCTTCAGGTATTCGAGCGAGACGTAGCCCCAGATGTCGCGATCGAGATCGAGCAGGATCGTGTTGGTGCGGGCGTAGGCGTCGCACAGTTCCGCGATGCCGTCGTGGGGTTCGATCTGCGTCGTGTACGCATTGAATTCGAGGCCGAGTCCGGACACGAAACCGAGCGCCAATGCCGGCCAGTCGACATCGGGATAGGCGGTGCGATGGGCGTTGTAGTTGCCGACTGCCCCATTGATCTTGCCGGGCAACACCACGGAAGCGATCCGTTCGCGCGCGCGGCGCAGCCGCGCCACGACATTGGCGAACTCCTTGCCGAACGTGGTCGGTGTGGCCGGCTGACCATGGGTGCGCGCCATCATCGGGACCGCCGCCAGCGCATGGGCGAGTTCCGTGACTCGCGATACGACGGCGTCGAGCGCGGGCAGCAGCACTGCGGCGCGCGATTCGGCGAGCATCAGACCGTGGGCGAGGTTGTTGATGTCTTCGGACGTGCACGCGAAATGGATGAATGCCGCGGCACGGGTGACTTCGGCGTTCGCTGCGAAGCGCTCGCGAATCCAGTATTCGACGGCCTTGACATCGTGATTGGTGCGCGCTTCGATCGCCTTGATGGCCTGGGCTTCGGCGATCGAGAAATTCGCCGCCACCGCATCGATTTCAGTGACGGTGGCGGCGGAGAACGGCGGCAGTTCGACCACGCCGGGTTCGGCGGCCAGTCGCTTCAACCACTCGAGTTCGACGCGGACGCGGTACCGGATCAGGGCGTATTCGCTGAAATGCGTGGCGAGGGACTCCACCTTGGAGCGGTAGCGGCCGTCGAGCGGTGTGAGAGCGGTCAGCGAGGTGAGGTCCATGGCGGGTTTCGGTTCGAAAGACCGCGAATTCTATCGGATGCCTTCGCGCAACTCCGCATCCCGGATGCCGGGCATCGCCCGCCGGGAGTGCGCCTTCTCATGGCCTTCGGAGCCGGAATTCGCGCTGCTATACTCGCGCGCTTTGCGCGCAACTCGAGTCCACACCATGAAGCTCATCGGTACGCCCGCCAGTCCCTATACCCGCAAGGTGCGCGTGGTCCTCGCGGAAAAACGCATCGACTGCGATTTCGAGATCCATCAGCCGTCGGCGCCGGACAGCCGTGTGACGGACTGGAATCCGCTCGGGAAAGTGCCGGTTCTCGTCGTCGACGAAGAAACCACGATCTTCGATTCCCGGGTGATCGTCGAGTATCTCGACGGCGTGTCGCCGGTGAGCCGACTGATTCCGGAGCCGAGCCGTCAGCGCATCCTGGTCCGCCGCTGGGAGGCGCTGTCCGACGGCATCCTCGATGCGGCGGTCGGTATCGTCAACGAGCGGCGTCGGCCCGCCGGCGAGCAGAGTTCCGACTGGATCGTGCGGCAGCTCGGCAAGATCGATCGCGCGATCGTCGAGGCGGCTTCCCAACTCGGCGACCGGGCCTGGTGCTACGAAGAGGGATTCAGTCTGGCCGACGTGGCGCTGGGCTGCGCGCTGGGCTATCTCGAGTTCCGTTTCCCCGAGATTCCGTGGCGCACGGCGCACCCGAATCTGAACCGCCACATGGACAAGCTGGCGAAGCGCGCCAGCTTCGAGGCCAGCGTTCCGAAGGTTTGATCGACGCGAACGGCGTCACGCCGCCGCGCGTAGCGTCCCGGCGTCGAGCGAGCGCTCGATGATGCCGCCGCCGAGACACACCGGACCGTCATAGAGCACCACCGACTGGCCGGGCGCGATGGCCCAGTGCGGCGCGTCGAACCGGACCCGCAGCCGGCCCGCGGCATCGGCGTCGATGCGACAGGCGGCATCCGGCTGGCGATAGCGTGTCTTCGCGGCGTATGGACGGTCCGCCGCCGGCGATCGACCCGCGACCCATGCGAGGTCGGATGCCTCCAGCGCCGGTGCCGACAGAGCCGGGTGATCGTGCCCTTGCACCACGGTCAGCCGGTTCGCGTCGAGATCCTTGCCGGCGACATACCACGGCAATCCCTGGCCGCCGATGCCGAGTCCCTGACGTTGACCGATCGTGTAGTACATCAGTCCGCCGTGGCGGCCAACAACCGCGCCGTCCGGTGTCACCATGTCGCCCGGGTCGGTCGGCATGTAGCGTGACAGGAAGGCCCGGAACGGCCGCTCGCCGATGAAGCAGATTCCGGTGGAATCCTTCTTCGCGTGATTCGGCAGCGCGAGGCGTTCGGCGAGCGCGCGCACGTCGCGCTTGAGGTGGCTGGCCAGCGGAAACAGCGTGCGGGAGAGCTGCTGCTGATTCAGCCGATGCAGGAAGTAGCTCTGGT
>JAHCKV010000486.1 GCA_026125595.1 Burkholderiales bacterium
GCGGCTTAAAAATCTAACGACATGTAGGTTTCAAACGGCGGAACCCTGTGCTAGTCTCCTGACCGAAACGACGGTGTCCGATTCGGCACACAAGCGACTAAAAAAACGCCGTCGAGTCAGGGGGTTGTTTATCAAAATCGGTGCCTGCCTGCGCACTGGCATCAAGCAGAAATGGTCGTGCAGCCGTCCAGTTGCCAGGCCATTCCGGGAGACCTGAACATGACACGCAACGCACTTCTCGGTGGCCTGAGCCTGATGGCCGCCCTGCTCGCAGGACCGGCTGCCGCCCAGTCCTTCACCGTCGGGCCTTCGGCCGACAGCGCGAGCTTCCTGGTGGAGCCGGGCAAGACCTTCGTCGCCACGCTGTACGCGACCGACCTCGACCTCGCGCCCGAATGGCCCGATGGCTTCGCCGGTTTCGTCGTGGACATGTCCTACGATCGTTCGCAACTGGGGCTGCTGTTGAGCCCGGTCGACGAATTCTTTCCGTATCCGACGACGGGTACGGTGTTCGATCCTGAAAGTCCTCCTTCCAATCCCGTATACGTCGGGCCCGCCTACATCGCGGCAATCTATGCTTCCGACGATCCGGTGTTCTTCACGGCGGGCAGTGCCACTCAGACGGACGATGCCGGCGCGCAGTGCGGCATTTCCGGCGGTTGCGTCAGCCTGCTTCTGGTGGGTCCGGCCACGGCTGCCACGGGACCGGTGTTTTCATTCATGTTCACGCTCAATGCCGATGTCGCACCCGGATCCGAATTGACGATTCCCTTCGTCGTCAGTGCCGGTGACGGATACTACGAAGGTCAGTTCTCGGTGACCGCGGTGCCGGAGCCTTCGACGTACGCGCTGCTGGGTCTCGGCCTGGGTCTGGTTGCCCTTGCGCGATCGCGCCGTCATACCAAAGTCGCTACGCTCACGGTATCCTGCTGACGTTCGTTTCGCAGCCCGGTACTTCCCGGCTTCGCCGGTGCGCAACGGGGGAGCGTCGGAGGTCCCCCGCGAAGTCCAACAACAAGGAGAATTTCGCATGGCCAAGTCACCCGCGGATGATGTTGCCAAACCTGCCGAATCCCAGGCACCGAAGGTCAAGTGGGATACCCACAGCCTGAAGAGCACCTATGCCAATTTCTGCAATGCCACGAGCACCCGCGAAGAGGTCGTGCTCAACTTCGGCGTGAATCAGAACTGGGACCGCATGGCCGGCGAGGTCGAGATCGAACTCGACCACCGCATCATCCTTTCGCCGTTCGCCGCCAAGCGCCTGAGCGATCTGTTGCAGAAGCTGATGGCCGAGTACGAAAACCGTTACGGTGAACTGAAGTAGTCCAGGCAACGTCCATTCAGGGCTCAGGGCAAGGGGTGGCCGCGCAATCGGAACCGGTCCCCGACGCAGTACTGCCTCAGGAAGACGACAGGGCCGCCCTTTGGGCGGCCCTGTCGTCTTCCGAGTCGGTGGAAACGGCCGTCTTTCCATGGTTGACGCTGCAGTCCCTGCGCCTTCCGATGGTGCGGCGATTGGCGCTGTATCGGGCTCCGGTGGCGACGGGCGCGCTGGAGTCGCTCGGGCACTGGCCGGCGGAGCCGAACGTTTCGGACGATCTCGGCACGGCGGCTCGCGAAGCGTTGCAGCGCGGGACGCCGTTGATGTTGTCGGACAGCCGGGGATTCCTGCTGGCCTGCCCGTTGAGTGTCCCCGGCCTTGCGGTAGCTGCGGAAGTGGGGCCGTTGCCGACCCAGGATCTGCTGCAGGGTCTCGAGGATCTGCGGTGGGGCAGCGGTTGGCTGGACGCCGTTGCGGCGCGGGCGGCGGCCCGTGCCGACAACGTCCGGACCGAGAGTCTCGAACTGGCAGGGCGGATGGCCGAAAACGTGGCGCGCGAGTCCGATGCGCTGGCTGCGGCATCGACACTCGCCGCCGGTCTGGGCACGGCGTTCGGCGCCTCGCGGGTGACCGTCGGCGTGTTTCGCCGCGGCCGGATGACCATCGCCGGCCGATGGCATACCGTGGACAAGTCCCGCGGGGCGGATCCGCCGGTCGATGAACAGATGTTGCACGAGGCACTCGAGGCCGCCCTGACGGTTGGTCACGGCCGCACGGTGCCGCGCCATGAACCGACATCGACCGAAAGCTCCGAGGCCGTCGTCGCGGCCGAGGCGCCGACGACCGCTGAAGGTGAACCGGTGCCCGGCGAGATGCCTGCTGCGACCGAGACACCCTCCGACACCCCGACCCGCGTCGATCCGCTCGAGGCACTGTCGGCCGGTGCACATCTGTTCGTTGCGCCGCTGCCCGTGCTGGAGGCAGCAGTCGGCGCGGTGATCGTCGAACGTCAGGACGAGCGCGGGTTCTCGGCTGCGGATGCCGTCAGCATCCAGACCATCACGCTGCAAGTGGCGCCATTGATCGCCGCGAAGCCGTTGGCCCGTCCTGCCACGGTGACGCGCGAACGACGCGCGTTCGTCGCGCTCTTCGGTCCGGTCCGGTTGCGGCTCAAGCTGATGATGGTTGCGCTGCTGGCGGGGGCGCTGGTGCTGATCGGCGCCACCGACGACTACTCGGTGCCGACCGAAGGCGTGGTCGAAGGCGCACCACGTCGTGTCGTCACGGCACCGTTCCCGGGTGCGGTCGCCGAACTGTTCGTACGGCGCAATGCGGCAGTCAAGCGCGGTCAGACGATCGGTCGCATGGACGACGTCGAATTGCAGGCGGATCGACAGCGCGCGCTAGCGGACCGCGATCGAATCGTCGCGGCGATTCGCGACGCGCGCGACATTCGGGATCAGACCGAGAATGAGGACCTGAGCACCCGGCTGAAGGACGCCGAAGCCCGGTTGAAGGGCATCGATGATCGTCTCGCGAAACTGCAGATCGTCAGCCCGATCGAGGGCATCGTGGTCGGCGTGGATACGTCCGCAGCCGCCGGGCAGGCCGTGAGCCAGGGGCAGTCGCTGGTCGAGATCGCGCCGATCGAAACGTATCGATTGGCGTTGTGGGTCGACGAGCGTGACCTCGCATTGGTGCGCGAGGGTCAGGCCGGGCGGATGGATGTGGGCGGCAACACGATCGGCTTCACAGTGAAACGGCTGACGGG
>JAHCKV010000487.1 GCA_026125595.1 Burkholderiales bacterium
TGGCGCCATGAAAACCGGGCGCCAGTCCGACGATCAGCAGGCGCGGCGATGCGTCGCCGAAGGCCGGGACAGGTCTCGCGTGGTAGCCAGGGTGAGTGCCACGGGCATCGGCGAGGAACTGCGCGAGCCGGGGACAACGCGTGCAGTCGAGCAGGTGTGGAAGATCCGGCTGGCACGCGGCCCCCGCGCCGCCCGTCATCTCCGCTTCGGAAACGGGACGATCTCGGCGGATTCCGACGCGCGCACCGGAATCGGCTCGGCGTTCGGGGGCCGGGTCATCGTGTGCCCGAGATCTTCAAGGGCGTGCTGCAGGTCGTTGAACCGTTCCCACATCATGCGGCTGATCCGCACGCAGGCGCCGAGAGGATTGGAAGAGCGCTGTCGCTCCATGTCGATACGGAACTGGAGCCCCCGAAGCCTCTGGCGCTCGCGCTCCGGGGCCTGCGCGATCAAGGCTTCGATCGCTTCCAGCCGCCGGCGCTCGAAAGCCTCGGGATCGGATGCTGCCAAGTCCCGCCATTCTTCGAAGTCGAATTGCATGGCGAGTCTCCTGATTGGGGTCTTGATGCCCCGGGACAGTGACTCTGATCGGGCAGAGCCTTCGGTTCGAAGTATACCGGTGCGAGAAGTTCCGGAACCGATTGCAACCCGCTCGCGGGGAAAGAATCCATGTCCTCAGGCGACTGATGGGCCGGTGCCGGAGTCGAGCCCTGCCAGGTTCAACTGATGTCGCGCCGCGCGATAGGATTCGCCGCGCAGTACCGCGGGTCCGAGCGCATCGGCGCGCGCCGCCAACGACGACAGCGAGCGGCGCGGCGGAAGCTGCGATCGATCAAGACCGTCGAGCAGTTGCGCGGCGGAGACCGGATCGTTGCAGACCAGCACCACGTCGCATCCCGCCTCGAGCGCGCGGGTGGCCCGCTGCACGATGTCGCCGGCGCCGTGCGCGCCCACCATCGACAGATCGTCACTGAAGATCAGACCATCGAATCCGAGTCGTTCGCGCAGCACAGTCCCGAGCCAGACGGGGGAGTACCCCGCCGGCCGATCGTCGATCTGCGAATAGATCACGTGGGCCGGCATGACGCCGTCGAGGCGATGCGCCAGACGCGCGAACGGGACCATGTCGGCCGCTTCGATGGCGGCCAGCGGTCGGTCGTCGATCGCGGCGGCGGTGTGCGAATCGGCGGTGGCCCAGCCATGTCCGGGAAAGTGCTTGCCGATCGCCCCCATGCCTGCGGCGTGAAGACCGTCGATCACCGCCCCCGCCACGGCCGTGACGGCCAACGGGTCGGCGCCGGCGGCACGATCACCGATGACACTGCTGCGGCCGTGATTCAGATCGAGCACCGGCGCGAACGTGAAATCGACACCGCACGCGCGCAATTCGAGCGCGAGCACGGTCGCCGCGGCGCGCGCATTTGCCAGCGTGGTGTGCGGATCGGTGGCGTACGGCGCACCGAGCACGCCCATCGAGGGCAATCGCGTGAAGCCCGGCCGAAAACGCTGGACCCGCCCTCCTTCATGGTCCACCGAGATCGGCAATGCCGGGGAGCGCAAGGCGTGGATCTCGGCGCACAGCCGCGTGAGCTGCTCGACGCTTTCATAGTTGCGCGTGAACAGGATCACGCCGCCGACGGCCGGATGCAGCAGTCGTTCGCGTTCATCGAGGGTCAGCGCGAATCCGGCTACATCGACGATCACCGGGCCCAACGGCAGATCGTGGGATGTCGTCATCGGGAGCCGGTCGATTCGAGCACGACCATGGCGACGGCGGCATCGGTCTCGTCGCTGATCGACAGATGGAAGCGATCGACACCCTGCCCGGCCAGCCACGCGTCCAGGGGCGCATCGAACTGCAGATTCGGTTTGCCCAGCGCATCGCGCGCAATGCGGATCGCACGCAACGTGGCCGGCGCACGAACGCCGGTGCCGAGCGCCTTGCCGAATGCTTCCTTGGCGGCGAATCGTTTGGCGAGAAAACTCGCCGGACTCGGCGCCGCGATGAAATCGGGCCATTCCGCCGGCGCCAGCACGCGCCGTGCGAACCGCTCGCCGTGGCGTTCGAGCGCCTGCGCGATACGCGCAGTGCGGACGATATCGACACCGATGCCGGCGATCACCGCACGGTCTCCGGACGCGGGAGCGAGCAGGCAGCGACGTAGGCCCGCACCGCACCCGCCATGCCGAGCTCCAGCGCGTCGGCCACCAGGGCGTGGCCGATGGACACTTCGAGCACATCGGGTACGGCCCGCAGGAAGTCGGGCAGATTGTGCAGATTCAGATCGTGGCCGGCGTTGACGCCGAGGCCGAGCGCCTGGGCGGCCCGTGCGGTCGCCGCGTACCGCGCGAGCGACGCACCCTGCGCCGGCGTGCCCCACGCGCGCGCATACGGTTCGGTGTAGAGCTCGATGCGGTCGGCGCCGGCGTCCCGGGCCAGCACCATCGCGTCCGGGTCCGGGTCCATGAATACGCTGACCCGGATGCCGGCGGACTTGAGTTCGGCGATCAACGGGGCGACCCGTCGGCCGTTCGCGACGAGATCCCAGCCGTGATCGGAGGTCGCGGCACCGTGGTCGTCGGGGACCAGCGTGCATTGCTGCGGCCGGGCTGCCAGCACCAATGGCATCAGATCGTGGAACGGATTGCCCTCGATGTTGAACTCGGTGCCCGGACGGCCGCGCAGCAATGCGCCGATCGCGTGCACGTCGGCGGGGCGGATGTGACGCTGATCCGGCCGCGGGTGCACCGTCAATCCATGGGCGCCGGCATCGAGCGCGATGGCACCGAGGTGCGTCGGATCTGGAATCGCCAGCGGGCGGCTGTTGCGCACCAGCGCGATCTTGTTGAGGTTGACGCTGAGCGCCGTCATAGCTGTTGCAGGTCCTTGATGAGCTGCCGGGTATGCAGTTCGGGTTGTCCCAGGTGATGGAAGATCAGTTGCCGCAGCAGTCGTTTGCTCTCTGCCGCGCTGACTGGATCCTCGAAGCTGTCGCGATCCAGATCGTGCAATGTCCGGCCGCGGACGACCAGCGGGTCATCGTCGGTCGATTCACCGGCGGCGACAGGCCCGCGCTCCGGCACATAGCGATAGC
>JAHCKV010000488.1 GCA_026125595.1 Burkholderiales bacterium
GCCCCGTCCGGTGCCATTCGCGGGCCTGGCGACATGCTTCGCGCAGCACCCAGTTGCCGATCGGTGCGATCAGGCCGGTTTCCTCGGCGATGCTGATGAACTGCATCGGCGGCACCAGGCCCATTTCCGGATGCTGCCAGCGCAGCAACGCTTCGACGCCCGTGATGCGCCGGCTCGACAGCTCCAGCTTCGGCTGGTAGTGCAGCCGCAGTTCGTTGCGTTCCAGCGCCCGGCGCAACGAAGCTTCCAGCGCGAGCCGCTCGAAGCTGTGCACATTCATCTGCGGGGCGTAGAACTGGAAGTTGTTCTTGCCGGCGTCCTTCGCGCGGTACATCGCGATGTCCGCCGCCTTCAGCAGGCTCTGCACGTCGTTGCCGTCGAGCGGGAACGTGCCGATGCCGACGCTCGCGGTCAGCATGAACTCCCGTCCGGACAGCTGGAACGGTTGCGAGAACGCGTCCATCAGTTTGCGCGCGATACCGGTCAGATCGGTGTCCTGCAGGAACTCCTCCACCAGCACGACGAATTCGTCGCCCCCCTGCCGCGCGACCAGATCCGCGGCCCGCAGGCAGCTGCGGATGCGCAGCGCCACGTCTTTCAGTATCGCGTCACCGGCGTCGTGTCCGAGCGTGTCGTTGATGTTCTTGAAGCGGTCGAGGTCGATGAACACCACGGCGACCTGACGGCCATGACGGCGCGCCTGTTCCAGCGCGTGTCCGAGCGCCTGCTGGAACGATGCACGATTCGGCAGCCCGGTGAGCTCGTCGTGCTGCGCCAGATAGCGGATGCGATCTTCGCTCGCCTTGCGGTCGGAGATGTCGGTGCCGACGCCGCGATACCCAATGAAACGCCCGCGTTCGTCGAACAGCGGTCGGCCGCTGATGGAGGCCCAGCGGATACCGTGCGCGGTGCGCACGCGATACTGAAAATCGCGAAACGGCAGATGCGCCTGCAGCGTGGCGCGATGGTCGTCCCATTTCGGATCGTCGAGGTCGAGCACATAGGCCGTTTCCCAGCGCCGCCGGCCCAGCGGCGTCGACCGGTCGTTGATGAAGCCGTGACCGGTGCCGGCCGAAACGTCGGTAAAGCGCAGTTCGGCGTCCTGTTCCCAGAACCAGTCCGACGACAGTTGCGTGAGATCGCGGACGCGCTGTTCGCTAGCGCGCAGTTGCTCTTCCGCATTCTTGCGCTCGCTGATGTCGGCGACACGCACGAGATAGCTGCGTCCTTCGTCGCGATCCAGTTTCACCGCTACCATCTCGCCCCAGAACACACGCCCGCGGCGGGTCCGGAACGGCATGTCCTCCCGCAGGATCTCGCCTTCTTCCAGCCGCGCCAGCCGTTCGGTCAGCACGGCGCGGGGCAGCGGGTGTCGCAGCATCGAATGGCCGGGTCGGGCCAGCAGGTCCATCTTGGAACCGGCCTCGAACAGCTCGACCGCGCGGGGATTGCAATCGGCGACCGTGCCGTCGCTGATGTTGCCGAGGAGCAGGGCATCGCGGGAGCTGGCGAACACGGCGCTGAACGTTGCCTCCCGATCCGCCAGACGGGCCAGTGTGGCCATCCGTTCCTGGTCGACGTAGGTTTCGCGCAGCGCGATCGACAACTGGGTCGACAGTTCCTGCATCGTCTCGACCATCTCGCCGGGCCACTGGCGCGGCTCGGCGCTCGCAAAGCCGAGCAGTCCGACCAATCCGCGCGGATCGATCAGCGGCGCCTGGATTGCGGCGCGCCACACGGGTTCGCCATCGGCGTGCGGCATCGTCATGCGTTCGTCGCTGTCGCGGTCATTCACGACCATCACTTCGTTACGGCGCAGCGCAGCGAGATAGGCCGGCATGCGGCCGAGCTCGAACGCGAGTCCGGTGATGTCCGGATAGCGGGCCGGCGTGCGGCAGGTGGCGATGACGGCGCGCCCGGCGGGATCCACGCGGGCGTATCCAATACGGACATCCGGATAGCGGCGCGCCAGATCGTCCAGCACCTGCGCGACGACCTCGTCGAACGGCCGGCCGTCGGCGCACGAGCGGGCCGTGCGGGCCAGCAGTTCGAGGCGGCTCTGGCGCCGGTCGACCTCGTGGGTCCACAGCGCGTGTTGCCGCATCAGCCGGCGGCTCATCCAGAACGCGGCGGTTGCCAGACACAGCAGCAGGAAGAACGGCAGCCCGACGCGATCGATCCAGCGATTCCAGACGTGGGACACCGGTACGGATGTTAACAACGTCAGCGGCGTACCGGCGACGCGATGGTAACCGTGCAGCAGCCGGGCACCGGTCACCGGGTCGGTGGCGAAGACGTGGCCACTCTTCGGTTCGTGCCGCATCGCGAGCTGGCGGACGACGGGATCGACCTGTGTGGGCTGGCGCATCGGGGCCGCGGCGACCGGCCAATGCCCCTGCAGGCGTCCGTCCGTCCGGACGATATCGACGGAACCGTCGTCAGAAAGAGACAGATCACGGAAAATTCGCGCGAGCACTTCGAGATCCAGCAGACCGACCAGCAGCAATGTCGGTTGGCCGGCCGCGTCGCGTACGGTCAGCCGCAGTGGAATGACCTGGATGTCGCTGTCGGGGAGCGTCTGCGGCAACCCCACGTCGATGGTTGAGTCGTCACCCCGGACCGGAGCATCGAACGCGTCGGCGGCGAGCAGGCTGCTTTCCGGGTCGGCCGGCCGCGATGTCGACGCGGCACCGGTCGATGGCGTCAGCAGATGGATGCTGCGCAGAACGTCGCCGATCTCGCGGGTCTGCAGCAGGAAGGTGCGGGTACGCTCCGAATCCTCGTTTCCCGGATCTGCGGCGATCCGGCGCAGCGCGTGATGGATCTCGGCCTCTGCCTGGCGATAGACGAGGCGCGTCGAGCGGGCGGCAACACGGGCCAGGATCTCCAGCCGCTCCGTTTCCGCCGATTCGACGGACCGCCATTCGATGACCCCAAACAGTGCGGCTGCCAGCACCGTGGCAGCGCCCAACCCCATCAGCAGGGTGCCAAACCGCCCGGTATGGCGTCCGGGCAGTTTCGTCGTGTGATCGATCCGCAGCATTGCCCTGGCGTTTACGGCAGGGCGCTGCTTGCCTTTACCGGGCGC
>JAHCKV010000489.1 GCA_026125595.1 Burkholderiales bacterium
GCGCTGGCGCAGCTTGCCCGAAACGGATCGGTTCCCTGAGTCAGGAGAAGGTGATGAACCGCAAGCTGAATGTCGCGATGGGGGTGATGGTCACGGTTGCGTGCTCGGCGCTGGTAAGCCCCGCCCATGCCGCGCCAGTGAGCTGGATCACCGAGGCCAACAGTTTCTGGGACCTCGCGACGAACTGGAGCCCCGGTCTTCCCGGTGTCGATGACGACGTCACCATCGCCGTCGCTGGCGCCCGGATCGTGACGCTGCGCAGCACGGGCAGCCCGTTCACGGTCAACAGCCTCATGGTGGACGGCGATGATGCGCTGACGATTTCCAGCGGTTCGCTCACCGTCAACGGACTCGTGTCGGCCGACAATACGTCTGGCGTTTCGAGCCTCGCCAAGCTGTCGCAAAGTGGCGGATCGCTGGGCGGTGCCGGCACGGTGACCGTCGTCGGGGCGGCCAGTCTGACCGGCGGCACGCACACCGGTAGCGGCACCACCGTGCTGCAAGGCACGACGGCCCTCAGTGGCTTCAGCCTCGACGCGGGGCGCACGCTGCGCAACGAAAGTACCGTGACGCTGACGGGCGGCATGAATCTCAACGGCACCGACGCCGCCGGCGCGGGCCGGGTCGAGAACGCCGTCGGCGCCGTATTCGACGTGCGCACGTTCAATCTTTCCATGGCGGCCAGTTCCTTCGCTGGCGATACCGGTGCCGATGCGGCGTTCCACAACGCCGGAACGTTTCGCAAGAGCACGACGCGAAACTACGGCGTCGACGTGCCCTTCATCCAGCTGGCCACGGGAACCATCGACGTACAGCTCGGGAGCTTCACGTTCTCCGGTGGCGGCACCTACGGCGGATCGGTCACGCTGGCCGCCGGAACATCGCTCGGATTCTCCGCCGGGATCCACACGATCGAAGCCGGCGCCAGTGTCGTCGGGCAGGGCACCTTCGCGCTGACTGGCGCGTCGACGGTTCTCGAACTGCTCGCACCGACGACCGTGAACAGCGGGTTCTCGATGGGTGGCGGCACCATCCGGGGCGCCGATCTCACATTGACGGGGCCGACCAGCATCGCAATCGCGTCGTCGCTCGGCGTCATGTCCGGCGCTGCGACGACGACGCTGCAAGGTGTCAGCTCGGTCAGTGGTGGTGCGAACAATCCGTTCGGCCTCGATGCCGGGCGTGTGTTGCGCAACGAAGGCACGATGACCATCACCGGCGTGCTGGATCTCAACCGGCTGGATGCCGCCGGCGCCGGACGCATCGAGAACGCGACGGGCGCCCTGATCGACGTGAAGACGTTCAACCAATCGATCTACGCCCGGGATTGGACCGCCGTGAATGCGCTGGACAGCGGTGCCGATGCGCGCATCGACAATGCCGGCACCTTCCGCAGGAGCACGACTGGCGGATACGGGGTCGGCGTGCATTTCGTCAATCTGGCCGGCGGGACTGTCGACATACAGGCGGGCAGCTTCAATTTCACCGGGGGCGGTACGTACAACGGCGCAGTGACGATCGCGGACAATGCCGGTCTCACCTTCGGCGGCGGTCTCCACCAGCTCGGTGTCGGTGCGACCTTCACCGGGCCCGGAACGCTGACATTGTCCGGTGCCGCGACGGTGCTCGATGTGCTCAGCCCGCTGAACATCGATACGACGTTCACGATGACCGGCGGCACGATCCGGGGCACAGATCTCACGTTGCGGGGCCCGATCAGCATCACGATCTCGTCATCGTTGGGGATGATGACCGGGGCCGCCACCACGACGCTGATCGGCAGCGGAACGGTGAGTGGCGGCGCGAACAATCCGTTCGGTCTCGATGCCGGGCGCGTGTTGCGCAACGAAGGTACGATGACCATCACCGGCGTGCTCGATCTCAATCGGTCGAGCGATACCGGTGCGGGCGGCATCGTCAACGTCGCGGGCGCATTGATCGACGTGAAGACGTTCAACCAATCGATCTACGCGCGTGACTGGACCGCCGTGAATGCGCTGGACAGCGGTGCCGACGCGCGCATCGACAATGCCGGCACGTTCCGCAAGAGCACGTCCGGCACATACAACGTGTTCGTGCCGTTCTTCAACACCGGTACCGTCGAAGTGCTGGCCGGTGCCTTCAACATCGCCAGCTTCAGCAACGGCGGTACGGTGACCGTTGCTGCAGGAACGACGTTTCGCGTGTCCGGTGCTAGTTTCGTCAACGAAGGGTTGATCGCGGGCAACGGCACCGTGGTCGCACCCGGAAGCGGGCTGATCAACGCGGGCATCATCGGGCCCGGCAATTCTCCCGGACACCTGACGATCGACGGTGATCTGATCCTGGATGACGACGGAGTTGTCGCCATCGAACTCAACGGGCTCGCGGATTTTGATCGGCTGACGATTGCCGGCGACGTGACCTTGGGCGGCGCGCTCGATATCGTTCGCCTCGACGCCTATTCTCCCGTCGTCGGCGACAGCTTCATCATCCTGACGTTCGATGGCCGCGGCGCGTCGACGTTCGACCGCGTGACGCTTCAAGGCTTCGGTGACGGCGTCGCTTTCGATGTCGCCTACGGCGTTCAGGATGTGCGGTTGACGGTGGCCGCGGTGCCGGAACCCGAGGCCTGGGCGATGCTGGCGTCCGGCCTGGGAATTCTCGGCTTCGCAGCGAGACGATGCAGCGCGCGCCGCGCGGTTATGTAGACATGGTCGCGCACCTGCCGTCGAGATCGTGGTCGGGATTGAAGGTTCGGCGAGATGTGGAGGACATTCGTGCGAGTTGGTCGGGCTGCATGGGTTGCATGGATCGCGGGGTTTTCGGTTGTGTCGGCGCAGGCACAGGAGTCCCCTGAAGACTGGTATGCCGCCGGGGCAGCGGCAGTGGCCCGCGCCCAGGCAGTGCGGTCCGTGCCGGGGCCGGCGCGCAACGTGATCCTGTTCGTCGGGGACGGCATGGGCCCCACGACGATCACCGCTGCGCGGATTCTCGATGGACAGCGCAAGGGCGGGTCGGGCGAAGACAACAGTCTGTCGTTCGAGTCGTTTCCGAACGTCGCGCTGTCCAAGACCTACAGCACCAATCAGCAGACACCGG
>JAHCKV010000049.1 GCA_026125595.1 Burkholderiales bacterium
CGGCATGATGTGCCCAGGTGAAAACGAGGCGCTCCGGCCTCACCACGTCGAGGTAGACGCCCGACATCGAGAAGGGACCGTCGGCGTTGCGGCCGTCGATGCGCCAGGCGCCGCCCGGGCGCACGTCGATCTGGCAAAGAGTGATGTCGACGCCCGGCGGGCACATCCACTGGATGAAATGATCCTGCTTGGCCCAGGCATCGAACACGCGCTCGCGCGTGGCATCGAAGATGCGGCTCAGGTGCAGTGTGCGGTCGTCAATTCTTGCGTCGGGCACGGGTCTTTCCTTTCGTCGTTTCGGGGCCTTTCGTCGCTTCGGGGTCGGTCTTCTTCAGGAACGCGTCGAGGCGATCGAACCGCTGCTCCCAGAACCGGCGGTAGCGCTCGATCCAGTCCGAGGCCTGATGCAGCGGCATCGCCTCGAGTCGACACGGTCGCCACTGCGCGTCTCGACTGCGCGTGATCAATCCGGCCCGTTCCAGCACCTTCAGGTGCTTGGTCACCGCCGGCATGGTCATCTCGAACGGTTCCGCCAGTTCGGTCACCGTGGCATCACCGGACGCGAGACGGGCCAGGATCGCGCGACGGGTGGGATCGGCCAGCGCGGCGAACGTGGCGCTGAGGGGGTCGGTCGGCATCGAGCGCAATCACGCTGTTGATTAACTGATCGGTAAATTACAAGAGCCCGCGCGCGTTCGCAAGCGATTCTCGGGTCCATCACCGGTGCGACGCCGGCGCCGACGATCAGACCGATTCGAATCGGTAAAGCCAGGTTTCCGACAGCGTCTCGTCACCGTTCTTCAGATACAACCGCAGATCGACCGGCCCGGGGCCGGCCGGCGTGAAGTCGAACTGCGCCCGCCAATGGCCCGCAACGCCGTTCGGCACCGCCTCGGTGAACACGTACGAGAACGTGCCGCTCGCCGCCGACAGCACCGCCTCGGGCTTCACGCCGAACGGGAGCCCGGCCAGCGGTCCGCCGAGAAACTCGACCATGAACTTGATGACGCCCTGCGGTCGCGGCTGGCCGGGTTGCCCGCCGCGACCGCGACGCGTCGCCACGCAGCGCGCAAGCGTCGTCGGATACGGTTCGTCGGCATTCCAGTGCAGCCGATAGCGCAGGTGGTATGCGTTGCCGGCACGGGCAGGCGCTTCCGGCACCCACAGCACGACGATGTTGTCGTGGATCTCGTCGTCGGTCGGGATCTCGATGAGCTGCACCGAACCGGCACCCCAGTCGTGCAGCGGTTCCACCCACAGGCTCGGTCGGCGCTCGTAGTGCACGCCATCGAGATAGTCGTTGAAATCGCGATCCCGCTGCAGCAGGCCGAAGCCGCGCGGATCGCGATCGACGAACGCCGACGCTGTCGCACCGACGGGATTGTTCAACGGTCGCCACAGGTGCTCGCCGCCGCCGGTCCACAGCGCGAGTCCATCGGAGTCGTGGACTTCGGGCCGCCAGTCGACCTCGGTCGGCTTGGTCGTTTCCGAGTACCAGTACATCGACGTCAACGGTGCCAATCCGAGTCGGGCGACATCGCGGCGCAGGAACAATCGCGTCTCGATGTCCATGCGCACGGCGTGATCGCGCTGCATGACGAAGCGATACGCGCCCGTGATGCTCGGCCCTTCGAGCAACGCGTACACGGTGACGCTGTCGCCGCCGTCCTTCGGTGGCTCGAAGTAGAAATGGGTGAAGATCGGAAACTCTTCGGGTCGATCCGGCACGGCCACGTCGAGCGCAATGCCGCGGGCCGACAAGCCGTACTGGTACAGCTCGCCGATCGCCCGGAAGTACGATGCGCCGAGAAACGCCACCCAATCGTTGGTATGCCAATCGAGTTTCGACGCGTCGCCGTTTCGTGGTTCCTGGAACCGGAAGCCGGCGAATCCCGCGCCCTTCGGCAACTCATGGGCCGGACTGTCGGCCGGCATGTCGAAGTACGCCGGATCGTAGAGGATCTCGCGGGCGACGAAGCGATCCGCGTCCGGTTCGAGCACATGCATGTGCACCGGCACCTGGAAAAATCGTCCCAGATGGAAGAACGTGACCGGAAACACGCCGGGCCCGTCGCGAAACAATGCGTAGTCGGTGTCGAACCGGATCTTGCCGTGCTGCTCGTAGTCGATGCGATCGAGCACGTCCCGCGGCAGGGGATCCCCGGGTTCGAAAGGCTTGGCGGCGAGCGACTTTGCGGATGCTGCCAACGCGTCGAACGAGAATGCACCGGGCTCGCCGAGCTTCAGTCCGGCGGCGGCCCGCACCGACGAAGGACGGCCGAGCGCGGCCAAGGTCAGCGCTGCCGCACCGGCTGCGAGGAAAGAACGTCGATCGAGCATGGAGGAAGGCCGTCGTCGCGGAGCCCAGGATGCTAAAGCGACGCCGTGAAGGCCGACATCCGAAGATGTCCTACAAGCTCGGCGCTTCCGAAACCGGGCCGCAGCGCAGCGTCAGTCGCCGTTCGTGATCCGCGCTCACCGCCGCGGGCGCACGGTGCGCAGCGCAGCCTTGTCGCCGGCACCGCGTGTCTGTTGGTGGACTTTCATCTGCGTGGCCAGGATGTCGGACGCGACCGTGATGTGGCGCCGCGATTCGCGCTCGGCTTCGGGCGCGTCGCCGGCAATCACCGCCTGCAGGATCGCCTCGTGCTGATCCCAGATGTCGGCGGGAGGCTCGGCCCGCAGCAGCACTTCGCCCATCACGCGCCGCAGATAGCTCCAGTGCGGCTCGCTCAGTTCCGCAATCAGCGGATTGTCCGAAAGCCCGTAGAGGAAGAAATGGAAATCCATGTCGGCCACGATCATGCGGGCGACCGAGCGACTGCGGACCGCCGCGCGGCCCCGCGCGATGAACGCCGGCCCTTCCGTCGCGGCGATGTCGCGACCGCGTTCGGCCGCCTTCGCCGCCGCCAGTCCATCGAGCATGCCGCGCACTTCGTACAGGTTGCGCATGAAACCTTGATCGAGCGGCGCCACCATGAGACCGCGGCCGGGCGCGTCACGCAACAGCCCGTGATCGCGCAGCAGCAGCAGCGCCTGCTGCACCGGTTGTCGCGAAACGCCGAGGGACTCCGCGAGATCTTCCTGGATCAATCGCGTCTCGAGACCGTACTTGCCCTCGGTGATCTCGGACAGGATCGCCTCGTAGACTTGGTCCACGAGAGTCGGCTGGGGCAACAACGTTCGCATGGGGATCGAGGGCGGCACGAAAGCGGCGACGGTCGAATCTAGCATTCTGAATTCGGAATGCAAGACAAACGATCGGCGCCGGTCCCGGCCGGCGCCAGGACGTCAACGAGAAGGCGCTACGACGTCAACGCGAAAGCGCTGCGGCGGGTCCCGCGGGCGTCAAACGGGGGTCACGCGACGCGGCGGATCTCGGTCTGGCCCGAGAGCTGGGATTTGATCAGCGTCAGTTCGTCGACCTGCGCCTGCAGGTCCACGCGCTGGTGTTCCAGCAGCTTCGCGCGTTCCTTCAGTGTCGTGATGTCGCCGCTGATCTTGCGGATGCTCTCGACGCGGCGTTCGAGCAGTTTCTGGTGGTCCTTCAACTGCATCGACAATGGCACCAGGGCGCCCTTGAGCCAGATGTCGAAATCTTCGCGCACCTGCAGAAACACCGACTTCGCCTCGTTCATCAGCTGTTCGTAGAACTTGCGGACCACGATGAACTTCGGATTGACGACGTTCACGGGGTCGGAGCAGAACGCTTCGGTGGCCTGCTTCAGCTGTGCGACGCGCAGGAAGTGCTTCTCGAGATTGAGCTGCGGCGGCGACAACTGGGGGAATCCGTGCTTCTCGTGGAAGGTCTTGTAGACGTTCCGGACGAACTCGCTGGTCTTGTTGGAGAACCCGAGAACGTCGTTGGCGCTGGTGCCGAACTGGTCGAAGAGGGCGCGCATGCTGCGCATCAACCCGGCCGTGGTCCAGCTGCCTTCGATGATCTTCTGATTCTCGCTCAGCAGCGTTTCGAGCACGTCGTCGGACAGCTTCTCCAGCATCTGGTGGCCCTGCCGCAGCACGACACCGAAATTGGCCTTGAAGGTGTCCATGTTCTTCACGTACACCGCCTTGTCCTGTTCGAGACGGGACAGCATCGCGCGGGCGAGTTCGCGGTTCTTGCCGGAGAGCTGCGACAGGTCGCGCATCTCCTGCACCGTCAGGTTGAACGCGGCACGCACGCCTTCGAGCGACGCCTCGACCATGCTGCCGATCTCGCGATGCACGGCGGCCCGCAGGATTTCCTGCTTGGCGGGCACGATCTCTTCCGACAGCAGTCGCTCCAGATCGCGGATGCGGCTGCGCGCGAGCAATTCGGGATCGTTCTTGATCCGCGCGAGCAGCGCCTTCTGCGCCGACAGCGCAATCACGTGACCGGCCGGCAGTTCGAGCGTATGGGCCGTCTGTTCGAGCTGACGTCGCACGTCGGCCTCGATCTCGACGTCGCTCTTCAGTTCGTCCCACATCAGATCGATCTTGTTCAGTACCGCGATCGAGCGTGCCACCTTGCCCTGCACGAAGCGTTGCCAGACCTCGAGATCGGACTTGGTGACGCCGGTGTCCATGGCCAGCAGGAACAGCACCGCATGGGCGCTGGGAATCATGCTCACGGTGAGTTCGGGTTCGGTGCCCAGCGCGTTGAGACCCGGCGTGTCGAGGATCACGAGTCCGCTCTTCAACAGCGGATGCGGAAAGTTGATCATCGCGTGGCGCCACGCCGGAATGTCGACGCGGGAGATGCGGCGGCGGACGACCGTTGTCGTAAAGATGTCGCCTTCGACCAGCAGACCGAGCGCCTCGGCTTCGTCGACCGACACGCTCTTCGACTGCGCCAGCGTGGACAGCGCCTTGTGCAGCTCGCTCACGTTGGACAGGTCGAGCTTGATCTTGACCCACTCGATCGGACGCTGCTTCAGCGTCGCGATGGTCTCGGCGGACTTGCGTGACTCGATCGGCAGCAGCCGGATGTACGGCTCCTCGGCGGCGTCGTGGAAGATCTCGGTCGGGCACATGGTGGTGCGGCCGACGTTCGACGGCAGCAGCCGCTGGCCGTAGCTGGAGAAGAAGATCGCGTTGATCAACTCGGTCTTGCCGCGGGAGAACTCCGCGAGGAAGGCGAGGATCATCCGGTCGTTGCGCAGACTTTCGGCCAGGTCGTACAGCCGCAGCGAGCGTTGGATATCGACGTGGCCGTGGGCGTCGAGCCAGTTGTGATACGACTCGATGCCGGCGCGCAGTTGCTCGCGCCATTGGGAGTACTGCGCAACGAGCAGCTCGAGCTGGCTGCTCATGGCGACGATTCCTTGGCGGATTGCTCCCATGCGGCGATCAGGGCGGGCATGCGGGCACCGGGATTCTGGATCTGGATGGTCTTGTGACGCTGGGTTGAGCCCCGGACGATCGTGACGTTCCGGAGCGGCACGGAAAACAGTTCTCCAAGCAACTCGATCAACAGAGCGTTGGCCTTGCCATCGATAGCGGCACCAGCGAGCCGAACCTTGAGGCGCCCGCCGTGCGGGCCGGTCACTTCCGTCCGCGACGCACCGGGCTGCACGTGCAGTTCGAGACGAAGAACGCGATCCGTAGCGTCGAAGCGATGCCAACCGGGTGCCGCAGAGGCCGAGGCAGAAGCAAGCATCGCGCCCGCACCCGATGTCACGGTAGGTGCCGGACGACGCCTTCGAGCCAGGGAACCGGCAGCATGAGCAGCAGCTGGCAGACCACCAGCAGGAACAGCGGCGACAGATCGACGTTGCCGATCGGCGGAATGTGTTGGCGGAACGGCCGCAGGAACGGCCGCGTGAACGCGTTCACGGTCGGCGCAAACGGGTGGTGCGGCGCCACCCACGACAGGATCGCCTGGACCAGCGTGGCGCCGATGACGATGTAGATCGACAGCCGGATCACCGCCAGCACCGCGAGCAGCGCGAGCCGGATGCCGCCCAGGCCCACCTCCGCGCCGAAGCCGGCACCGACGATCAGCGCGATCAGCAGCAACAGCAGGAACTGGACGCCCCACGCGAGGATCAGCGTCGACAGGTCGAGACCCCACAACCCGGGAATCACCCGGCGGGCCGGACGCACCATGAAATCCGTCAGCGCATTCAGGAAGTGGGACACCGGATTGCGCGCCGGCGCCCGCACCGCCTGGATCCAGAAGCGCAGCAGCAGCGCCAGCGTGAAGAGTCCGAGAAACGTCTGCAGCAGAAAAACGAGGGCCTGAACCAGCATCTTCAGTCCGCTCCCAGCGCCGCGCCGAGTTCCCGCGACTTCGCCTCGGCGGCCCGGATGGCGGCCAGCAGATGCGCCTTGACGTCGGCCGCGTCGAGCGTGCGGATCGCCGCTTCGGTGGTACCACCCTTGGAAGTGACCTTGGCGCGCAGAACCTCCGCCGGATCGTCACTGCCCAGCGCCAGCTGCGCGGCACCGAGCACGGTTCCGATCGCGAGCTGCCGGGCCGCCGCGGCATCGAAACCCAGTTCGCGTGCGCCAGCCTCCATCGCCTCGATCAGATAGAACGCGTAGGCCGGGCCGCTGCCCGAGACGGCGGTGACGCCGTCCATCAGCGATTCGCGATCGAGCCACAGCACTTGCCCGACCGCGGAGAACAGGCGATCGAGGGCGGCACGTTCGTCGGCGCTGACGGCCGGCAGCGCAAACAGTGCGGAAATGCCTGCGCCGACCAATGCCGGCGTATTGGGCATCACGCGCACCAGACGCTCGTGACCTCCGAGCCAGCGGGACAGATCCGAGGTCCGAATACCGGCGGCGATGGTCACTACCAGAGCATCGCGCGCCGCGGCCGCGAACGTCTTGGCGATCGTCGGCATCTGCTGCGGCTTGACGGCGAAGACGATGCAATCGGCTCCGGTCGCGGCCTCCGTGGGCATGTCGACGGCTTCGATGCCGAAGCGCGTCTGCAAGCGCGTTCGCGCGTCCGCCGAGATGTCGGCCACCCGGATATCGGAAGGCGCCCAGCCCTGACCGACGATGCCGCCGATCAGGGCCGAAGCCATGTTGCCACCGCCGATGAAGGCGAGCTTCATCGGCCGATCTCCGCGTTCGAGGCGGCGCCACAGCGCGCGGTGAAGCCGGCGCCGGATCGGCGCTCGTTGCTACGGGGTCGGGTCATGATCCTCACTGGGCCTGCAGCATCTTCTTGGCATTGGAGAGGCAGGTCTTGTAGACGCCGGTCAGCAGTTGCTCTGCCGCCATGTCGCCGGCCGCCGGGCTGGTGCTGTCGCCATCGCGGCGCTTGTAGCTGCCGACCCACAGGATCTGGCTGTTGCCGCCGCCGATCGACCGCACTTTGACCGTCGACGTGTAGTCGACGAACGGCAGCGGCGATTCGATGATCTTGTAGCGGTAGGTCATCGTGTCCGAGTCGAGCAGCAGCAGCTCTTCGGTGAAGGTCGGGCCGTCCTTGATCGTGATCGCGCGGACCGAACCGACGCCGGCGCCGCCGCCGGTGATTTCGGTCTTCACGAAGACCGGGCACCAGGATTCCAGCGCGTTCCAGCGGCTGACCGCAGCCCAGGCCTCTTCCGGCGATGCCGCGATGTTGACCGATTCGATCGTGTGAATCGTGTTCCAGTCGGCCGCCTGCACCGCCGGTACGGCCATCGCCATCGCGGTCAGTGCGACCGCCTTCAGCATCGACTGCTTCATGTTCGTTCTCCTCGTGTCGTTGTCCTGATTCCCAGCCTTTGCAGGCGCGCGAAGTATATAGGCGTCACTCGCGAGCGACCCGCTCGGCACGCGGTCGATCGCGTGTCCCGAAGATCGCGCGGCCCACGCGCACCATGGTCGCGCCCTCGGCAATTGCACTTTCGAGATCGTCGGACATGCCCATCGACAGCGTGTCGAGTCCGTGCCCGACCGCGTTGAGCCGTTCCAGGCAGGCGCGCAGAACACCGAACTGCCGGCGCTGCGCGGCGACATCGTCCGTCGGCGCCGGGATCGCCATCAATCCACGCAGCCTGAGGTGCGGCAAGTCGGTGACGGCTGCGGCCAGTGCGAGGACGTCCGCCGGATCGACGCCGCTCTTGGTCGTTTCACCACTGACGTTGACCTGCAGGCAGATCTGCAGCGGCGCGAGTCCCGCCGGTCGCTGCATCGATAACCGCTCGGCGATCTTCGCGCGGTCGACGGCGTGGACCCAGTGGCAGCGCTCGGCGATGGATCGCGTCTTGTTGCTCTGGATCGGACCGATGTGATGCCAGATCAGCGACAGATCGGAGGTCGCGTCGATCTTCGCGTCGGCTTCCTGCACGTAGCTCTCGCCGAAGTCGCGTTGTCCGGCGGCGGCGGCGGCCCGGATCGCGTCCACCGGGAAGGTCTTCGACACCGCGATCAATGTGATCTGCGCCGGATCGCGGCCGACAGCCTGCGCCGCCGTTTCGATGCGATCGCGGACGGCTTGCAGCCGCTGTTGGACGCCCTCCATAATCGATTGCCCATCCATCTCGAATGCGAACGGGTTGCGCGCCGGGTTTGGCATGCTCCTAGCTTCCCGTGTCGGATCAGTCCTGCATCGATCCCGAACCCGCAAGGATACTCGATGGACATCTCCGAACTGCTCGCCTTCGTTGTCAAAAACAAGGCGTCCGATCTGCACCTGTCGTCCGGCCTGCCCCCCATGATCCGCGTCCATGGTGACGTGCGGCGTATCAATCTGCCGCCCATGGAGCACAAGGACGTGCACGCCATGGTGTACGACATCATGAACGACGGACAACGCAAGACCTACGAGGAGACGCTCGAATGCGACTTCTCGTTCGCGATCCCGAATCTGGCCCGTTTCCGGGTCAACGCTTTCGTACAGAACCGCGGTGCCGGCGCCGTGATGCGGACGATTCCGTCCAAGGTGCTGTCCCTGGAAGACCTCAAGGCGCCGAACATCTTCAAGGAGATCTCGCAGTTCCCCCGCGGGATCGTGTTGGTCACGGGGCCCACCGGCTCCGGCAAGTCGACCACGCTCGCCGCGATGGTCAACGACATCAACGAGAACGACTTCGGCCACATCCTCACGGTCGAGGATCCGATCGAATTCGTGCACGAATCGAAGAAATGCCTGATCAACCAGCGCGAGGTCGGACCGCACACGCTGTCGTTCGCGAATGCGCTGCGCTCCGCACTGCGGGAAGATCCCGACGTGATCCTGGTCGGCGAAATGCGCGACCTGGAAACCATCCGGCTGGCGATGACCGCCGCCGAAACCGGTCACCTGGTGTTCGGCACGCTGCATACGAGCTCGGCGGCCAAGACCGTCGACCGGATCATCGACGTGTTCCCGGCGGCGGAGAAGGAGATGATCCGCGCGATGCTGTCCGAATCGCTGCGGGCCGTGATTTCGCAGACGCTGTTGAAGACCAAGGACGGCACCGGCCGGGTTGCTGCCCATGAAATCATGATCGGCACCCCCGCCATCCGCAACCTGATCCGCGAAGCGAAGGTCGCGCAGATGTACTCCGCGATCCAGACCGGCCAGCAGTTCGGCATGCAGACGCTCGACCAGAATCTGCAGTTGCTGGTCCAGCGCGGCGTCGTGGCGGCTTCGGAAGCGCGCGGCAAGGCCGCCAACAAGGATCTTTTCCCGGGTCAGTAGGTTTCTGGCCTGTCTCGAATTCCGGCAGCCCCGCGAGGCTGCAGCCGCACTCTAGGAGCCCGCCATGGATCGCGATCAGGCCATGAAGTTCGTCCAGGACCTGCTGCGCGCGATGATCGCGAAGAAGGCCTCGGATCTGTTCATCACCGCCGGATTCCCGCCCGCCTTCAAGGTCGACGGCAAGATGACGCCGGTATCGAGCCAGAGCCTGACGCCGCAGCACACGCAGGAACTCGCCCGGTCGATCATGAACGACAAGCAGGCCGCGGAGTTCGAGAAGTCGAAGGAGTGCAACTTCGCGATCAATCCGCCCGGCATCGGTCGGTTCCGCGTCAATGCCTTCATTCAGCAGCAGCGCGTCGGTCTGGTGCTGCGGACCATCACGACGACGATCCCGCGCATGGAAGACCTCGGCCTTCCGGAAGTGCTGAAGGACGTCGTGATGACCAAGCGCGGGCTCGTGATCGTGGTCGGCGCCACCGGCTCCGGCAAGTCGACCACGCTGGCGGCGATGCTCGGTTACCGCAACGAGAACAGCCACGGCCACATCATCACGATCGAAGACCCGATCGAATACGTGCACGACCACAAGAACTCGCTGGTCACGCAACGCGAGGTCGGCGTCGACACCGAGAGCTGGGAAGCCGCGCTGAAGAACACGCTGCGGCAGGCGCCGGACGTGATCCTGATCGGCGAAGTGCGTGAGCGCGAAACCATGGAACACGCGATCGCGTTCGCGGAAACCGGTCACCTGTGCCTGTGCACGCTGCATGCGAACAGCGCGAACCAGGCGCTGGACCGGATCATCAACTTCTTCCCCGAAGAACGCCGGGCCCAGCTGCTGATGGATCTGTCACTCAACATGAAGGGGATGATCTCGCAACGGTTGATCCCCAAGAAGGACGTGAAGGGACGCGCCGCGGCGATCGAGATCATGCTCAATTCACCACTGATCTCCGACCTGATCTTCAAGGGCGAGGTGCACGAGATCAAGGAGATCATGAAGAAGTCGCGCGAACTGGGCATGCAGACCTTCGACCAGGCGCTGTTCGATCTGTATGAGCAGGGACAGATCAGCTACGAAGACGCGATGCGCAACGCCGATTCGATGAACGAACTGCGGCTCGCGATCAAGCTGCACGGCCACGAATCGAAAGAGAAGGACATCATGTCCGGGATCGATCACCTCAACATCGTGTGATCGCGCCTGCCGGGCGTCGGAAACGGCGCCCGGCCCCGATTCAAGGTGCCGATTCGGGTTCGGCCGCTGGCCGCTGACGCATCGAACCCGCCACCATCCGGAATTCGTACAGCCGGCACTCCAGATTGCCGTTGAACAGCGGCGTGCGCCGGCTCGGCTTCAAGCCGATGAGCTTGGGCAACCGCATGTCGGCCGTGAAGAGATACGCGTTCCAGCCGGAGAAGCGACGCTTCAGCGCCGTACCCAGCGCCGGGTAGAACGCGGCGAGTTCGGCTTCTTCGCCGATGCGCACGCCATAGGGCGGATTGGCAATCAGGATCCCGCCGGCCGCCGGCGCATCCCGCACCAGACAATCGGCCTGCTCCACCAACGCCACGTTGCCGACACCGGCATCGCGCAGATTCTCGCGGCTGGCCTTCATGGCTCTCGGATCGAGATCGCTGCCGAACAGCAGACCGGATTCCACATCCTTCGGTGGCACGGCCTCCCGCTCCCGCTGCCAGGCGGCCGCGTCGTGCTGCAGAAAATTCTCGAACCCGAATCGGCGGCCCGCACCGGGCGGTATGCCGCGCGCGATCTGCGCTGCCTCCACCAGAAACGTGCCGCTGCCGCACATCGGATCGAGCAACGCGGTGCCGGGCTTCCAGCCGGCGAGCCGCAGAATGCCGGCCGCCAGATTCTCGCGCAGCGGCGCCTCGACGGAGCGTTGCCGCCAGCCGCGCTTGAACAGCGCTTCGCCGGAACTGTCGAGATACAGCGTGACGTCGCCTTCGGTCAGGAAGGCATGGATGCGGATCCGCGGCTGCAGCGTGTCGACACTGGGCCGACGGCCGTCGATGTCGCGGAACCGGTCGCACACGGCGTCCTTGATGCGCAGCGTGATGAACTCGAGACTCTTGAGCGGGCTCGCGATCGCCGACACGTGCACACGGATCGTGCGCTCGACGGTGAACCACTGTGGCCAGTCCAGCTCGAACGCCGCGCGGTAGACATCGTCTTCATCGCGATAGCGCGCACGGCCCACCTGCCACAGGATGCGGCTGGCGATCCGGCTGTGCAGATTGGCGCGGCGACACGCGACCCAGTCGCCGGTGAACGCGACGCCGGCATTGCCGGCTTCGACATCGGTCAGGCCGAGTTCGACGAGTTCTTCCGCCAGCGCGGGCTCGAGGCCGCGGGGGCATGAAGCGAAAAAATGGAAGCCGGTTGGTGAACCGGCACGACGATCGGGTATTGCTGTGGAGGGCGCGGACATGACGTCATTATCCGCGATCCATCCCGATCGAAGCGCAATCGCAATCGCGGGGACCCCTTTCGATCAGCGCCCCGCGATCGCGCCCGTGATACTCGTTCGGTGTTTCCCTAGCAGCGGAACTTCGCGACAGCCCGTTCGAGCTCCGCCGCACACGCGGCGAGCCGTTCGGCCTGATCGTTCGCGTCGACACTGCCGGCGCTGTTGGCTTCGGCCATCCGTGCGATCCGTTCGACGCGGCTCGCGACGTCGGTCGCCACCGTGCTTTGTTCGCGCACCGACGATGCGATGTCACGGGTGACGGCACCGATGTGCTTCGTGCCATCGACAATCTCGGTCATCGACGTGCCGGCGCGGGTGACCGCATCGACACCATCGGTGACCATGCGGCTGCCGCTCTGCATCGCATTCACGGCGTTCACGGTGTCTTCCTGGATCGACGAGATCATCGTGCTGATCTCGGTGGTCGCGTTGCTCGACCGCTCGGCCAGCTTCCGGACCTCGTCGGCCACGACGGCGAAGCCGCGGCCCTGTTCCCCGGCCCGCGCCGCCTCGATGGCGGCGTTCAACGCCAGCAGGTTGGTCTGATCGGCGATGTCGCGGATCACCTGCACGATGCTGGTGATCTCCTTCGAGCGGTTGCCCAGCGACTGGATGATCTCGGCCGAATGGGAAACCGTGGCGGCGATGCGATTCATGCCGTCGACGACTTCGCGCACGGTCTTCTCGCCGGAAGCGGCGAGGTCGCCGGCGTGGACGGCCGTGGTTTCGGCCTCCCGCGTGTTGTCGGCGATCTGACCGATGCTCACGGTCATCTGTTCGACCGCGGCAGCGGTACCGGCAGCTTCATCGCTCTGCTGTTCGGAACTGGTGCGGATTCGCGCGGTGCAATCGAGCGTCGCCCGGGTGGCGTCGGTGACCTGGCCGAGTTGGTGGCGCACGGTCTGGATGCTGGTCTGGAAACTCTGCATCAGCCCATTGAAGGCGCCCATCACCTGAGCGATTTCGTCCTTGCCCGTCACCGGAATTCGGCGCGACAGATCGCCGTCGCGCTGGATCTCGCCCATCGTGGTGCCGAAGGCGTTCAAGGCCTGCATCGGCCGTGCGATACCCCGCGACAGCGCCCAGAAGAACGCGCCCAGCAGCA
>JAHCKV010000490.1 GCA_026125595.1 Burkholderiales bacterium
GTTCGAGAATCCGTCGAAGCCATCGGCGAGGCCGGCGACCGTGCGGCGCGATTGACGCGCCAGTTGCTGGGTTTCAGCCGGCAGACGATGTTGCAGCCGCGTGTGCTCGATCTGAATGCCGTCGTCACCGAATCCGCGAAAATGCTGCGTCGCCTGATCGGCGAAGACATCGGTTTGACGACGGTACTGCATCCGGAACTGTGGCGCGTCGAAGTGGATCCGGGGCAGATGGATCAGGTGCTGCTGAATCTGGCCGTCAATGCCCGAGACGCGATGTTGCAGGGAGGCAAGCTGACGATCGAGACTGCCAATGTCGTGCTGGACGATCGCTACGCGGAGACCCACCCCGACTGCAAGCCGGGGCGGCACGTCATGCTCGCAATGACCGATACCGGCAGCGGGATCGCACCCGAGATCATGTCCCGCATGTTCGAGCCGTTCTTCACCACCAAGGAAGTCGGCAAGGGATCGGGGCTCGGACTGGCGATGGTCTTCGGCATCGTCCAGCAGAGCGGCGGTTGCATCCACGTCTACAGCGAACCGGAACATGGCACGACATTCAGGATCTACCTGCCGGCCGTCACCGAACCGCAGAACGTGCCCGACGACGACACCGCGCAAGCCGGCTCTCCGGGTACCGAGACGATCCTGCTCGTCGAGGACGAAGAAGGGGTGCGCAAACTCGCGCACAGGAGCCTGCAGATGCACGGCTATTCGGTGCTCGTGGCGAAGGACGGACACGACGCGCTGCTCGTGGCGCGCGGGCATGCCGGCCCGCTCGACCTGATTCTGACCGACGTGGTGATGCCGAACATGAGCGGCCCCGAACTGGTCGCTGCGTTGAAACCGCGATATCCCGGCACCAAGGTCCTGTTCATGAGCGGCTACACCGACGACACCGTCGTTCGTCACGGCTTGCTGCACGCGGACGTCGCCTTCATCCAGAAGCCGTACACGCCATCGGCATTGACGTTGAAGGTGCGGCAGGTGCTGGACGACGAAGGGACGCCGTGAGGTCGCTATGGGCGCTTGCGCTTCCACACCAGCAGGGTGATCGCCCCGGCGACGAGGCCCCAGAACGCCGATCCGATGCCGGCGATCGACACGCCGGATGCGGTCATCAGAAACGTCACCAGTGCCGGCTCGCGCTCGGCTTCGTCACGCAGCGCGGCGGCCAGACTGGCGCCGATGGTCCCGAGCAGCGCGATGCCGGCGATGGCGACGATCAGCTCCCGCGGGAACGCGGCAAACAGCGCCGCGACCGTCGCGCCCAGCAACCCGACGCTGACGTAGAACACACCGGCGGCGACGGCCGCCACATAACGGCGCGAGGTGTCCTCGTGTGCTTCGCGACCCATGCAGATGGCGGCCGTGATTGCGGCGAGATTCAGCGCGAACGCACCGAACGGCGCCAGCACGATATTGGCCACGCCGGTCCAGCCGACCACCGGCGAAATCGGGATCGGATAGCCCGACGCGCGGATCGCCGCCACGCCCGGCACGTTCTGCGACGCCATCGTCACGATGAACAGCGGCAGCGCGATGCCGACCAGCGCCGCCCACGAAAATGTCGGTGCCACGAAGACCGGCTGCGCCAGTTGCAGGGCCAGTCCGTGCGCCGGCAGCAGACCCGTCACCGCGGCGAAGGTCACGCCGGCCAGCAAGGTCAGGATGACGGCATACCGTGGCATCAGCCGGCGTCCCAGCAGATAGATCGCGAACATGGTCAGCGCCAGGCCCAGTTGCGTCTGCAGCGCGGCGAAGGCATCGAGGCCGAAGCGCAGCAGTACGCCGCCCAACATGCCCGACGCGAGCGACACCGGGATGCGGCCGATCATGCGTTCGAAGAAGCCCGAGAACCCGGCCACGGCAATCAGCAGCGCCGAGATCATGAAGGCGCCGATGGCCGCGGACAGCGGCAAGCCGGCGGTACTGCCGATCAGCATCGCGGCGCCGGGCGTCGACCACGCCGTCACCACCGGCATGCGGTAGCGCAACGACAGGCCGATGCAGGTGAGACCCATGCCGAGCCCCAGCGCCCAGATCCACGAGCCGATCTGCTCGGGCGTGGCGCCCAGCGACTGCGCGGCCTGAAACACGATCGCCGCCGAGCTGGTGAACCCCACCAGCACGGTGACGAAGCCGGCGGCGATGGCGGAGAGGGAAACGTCGCGCAGCAGGTGGCGCAGGGTGGAGGTCATGGGAGGCGGATTATCGCCGGTGTGCCCGTCAGATTGTTGCCTGGCGCGCCGCTTGTCGGGGAGATCCGGAAAGGCAATCGTCGTCCTTGCGGCCCGGCGCCTGGTGAGGCACGTTTAGAGTTCGGACGACCTTTCGAAAGGGGACGGTGGGCATGACGGAAGTCAGATCCTCGCGATCAAGGAAATCGTTGGTTCGCAGATTGCCGAAGCGATGCGGCAACGATCCATCAATCGACGAATGAGTCAGGAATGTTCGGCTACTTGTTCGCATTGATCATGGGCGTGGTGTGCGGCATGTCAGTGCTGTACATGGATCTCGATGCCGAGTCGGATTTCTTCCGACTGTTTCTGCCGTTTCTGTCGGTCGTCACTGGATTTGGTTGCTTTGTCATAGTCGTCCTGTGGGTCTTCTGGAAGTGCGGTTACCCGGCCAGTGGTCATAGCTCGCCGGGATGGTTCGCGCCCGGGGGGAGCCCTTCGTCCGAGTGGTGGGGGTCTTCGTCGGAGCGTCCCACTTCAGCCGCTTCGGACGACGGGGCGTCGGGCGGTGACGCGCCATAGGGCACAGGAGCGAGTCTTCCATCGCCGAGTTGGGGCGATCCGGGAACACACCCGGGTTGCCGCAGATCACCACGGTTGGTCGATCCGTGCAGCTCGGTTGCGGGGTGCTGCTGCGCGGTGTGTCGGGTAACGTCATCTCGACCCGGACCGCCAGCGGCGATCGCCTTCAGGATCCCGGGCACGCAGGCGGTCCGGCCCCGGAAAGCTCAGGATCACCGACTTTTTCGCGCCGCGAGTGCGTCGGAGGCTTCGAGAGTCCCCGGTTCATCGCCGGATATTCATGCTCCCGTCAACGACCG
>JAHCKV010000491.1 GCA_026125595.1 Burkholderiales bacterium
TGCGCCCTTGCCCAATATGACCATCCCGCCATCGGCCACCGCGCGCTCCTGCATGATCACGGTGTCGCATTCCGGCGGCAGCACCGCGCCGGTGAAGATCCGCACGGCTTCACCGGGGGCGACCGTGCCTGCGAACGGTTTGCCTGCCAACGATGTTCCGGCGACCTGCAGCGTGACGTCGACATCGGGTTTCAGGTCCGCGTGACGGACGGCATAGCCATCCATCGCCGAGTTGTCGTGGCCCGGTACCGCCAGCGGCGAAACGATGTCTTCCGCAACGATGCGGCCGAGCGCTTGCCGGATGTGCAACCGTTCCGGCGTCGTCAGCGGTGTCAGGAACGCGCGGATATGCTGCCGCGCCTGGGTCACCGGCATCGAATTGGGATCGTAGTCGGGTGCCAGGGTCAGGTCGAACAGATCTTGGGCCATGGGGTCGGGAGCAAACGGGATTGCAACGAGGGAAGTGCGGAACGGTCGAGCGTCGAAGAGATACCCACATCACGGGCGCCGCGCCCGTGATGCGGGCGAATCAGCCGCCGATGTAACTCATCTCGACCTTGCGCTGCTTGGCGGTGTCTTCGGTGCGAATCTCGGAATACCGGTCGGTCCGCGCGTGCCAGACCCGCGCAATGGCGTCCGAGATCTCGTCGTCCGACGCTTCGGTCCGCAGCAATGTCCGCAGATCGGTACCCTGGGTCGCGAACAGACAGGTGAACAGCTGTCCTTCCGCCGACAGCCGGGTCCGTGTGCAGTCGCGGCAGAATGCCTGCGTGACCGACGAGATGAAGCCCACTTCGCCGGAGCCGTCGCGATAGCGCCAGCGCTCGGCCACTTCGCCGCGGTAGTTCGGGTCGATTGGTTCGATCGACAACGCTTCGTCGATACGCGCCGCGAGTTCCCGCGACGGTACGACATGCTGCATTTTCCAGCCGTTCGTGTGGCCGACATCCATGAATTCGATGAACCGCACGATGTGGCCGCTGCCCTTGAAGAAGCGCGCCATGTCGACCACCGAGTGGTCGTTGACGCCGCGCTTCACGACCATGTTGATCTTGATCGGATTGAGGCCGACGCGATCGGCTTCCTCGATGCCTGCCAGCACCTTCTCGACCGGGAAGTCGACGTCGTTCATCGCCATGAACGTGGTGTTGTCGAGGGAATCCAGACTCACGGTGATGCGCTTGAGGCCAGCATCCTTCAGCGCCCGGGCCTTCTGCTTCAGCAGCGACGCGTTGGTCGTCAGCGTCAGGTCCAGCGTGTCGTGGTAGGCCAGCATTTCGATCAGTACCTCGAGCTTGCGCCGGACCAGCGGTTCTCCGCCGGTGATCCGGATCTTCTCGACGCCATGGTCCTTGAAGATCCGGACCAGCCGGTGGATCTCGCCGAACGACAGCAGCTGCTCCCGTTCCAGGAACTGGAAGTCCTTGCCGTAGATTTCCTTCGGCATGCAATAGGTGCAGCGGAAATTGCATCGATCGGTCACCGAGATGCGCAAATCCCGCAGCGGGCGGCCGCGAGTGTCCAGCAGGGGCATGGTCATGGTTTTCGAGAAGGGTGCATCGACGCTCGTGAATGGCGGGCTAACCAGGAACCGATTATAGGCGCTAGACGTACGCGATCAGGCGTCCGGCCGTGATGATGCCGACCCACGATCCCGCCGAGATGAGGGCGTGCAACCGCGGACGCAAGGGAACGGCAGGATCCCGCTCGACCGCAAGCCGGTAGGCGCCGCCGGCGTGAAACAGCACGGCGTTGGCGCCGGCCACCGTGAGCAGCAGCAGCTTGAGCCGGAACGCGGGGTTGCCCATCACCGCGTCGGCATCGGCGGCGAACAGCACCAGTCCGGCCGGCACTGCGATGGCCAGCCCCATCAGCGACCACGGCAGCAGCGCTTGCCCGAGATCCCGGACACTGCCGGCCCGACCGAGACCGAGCAGCCGCAGATCGAACACCAGCACCGGACCGACCACCAGCACGATGCCGACGATGTGCAGCACGTTCGCGGTCGGGTAGATCCACAGGCTGTTCGCGATGGCCTGGCCGATCGCGGCGCCCGGGGTTGCCGCACTCAACGCAGTTCCGTCGTCTTGCCGTCCACGGTGATGCGTTCGGCCCGCAGTTCGTTGGAGCCCGACCGATGGACGTAGCCGGTGACGCTGGTGGCTGCGCCCGGTATCAGCGCGGCGCGGGCCAGGCCGCGGCTCTCCATCCGGTACGGCGGTGCCAGTACCACGGTCCAGGTGCGGTCGTCGGTCTTCAGTCGCAACGTGCCGTGGGGGTTTTCATAGCTGGCGGACTCGATGGTGCCGGTCAGCGTGACCGGCTGGTCGCCTTCGTACTGGCTCCATCCATGGTGGGCCACGGCGACGGAAGGGACGCTGAAAGCGGCGATCAGCGCGGCGGCGAACGACAGGACAGGGCGCATGGCAATCTCCTCGGGTGGGTGCGTGCGTGTGACCGCGATGCAGCGACAGGATTCCCGGCATGGCTCGCGCACGGTCTGCTCCCTATAATGGATCCGATTCCGACCGACTGCCCGCCGCCGGGCCTGGAACCCATGCTGAATCTGCTGTATTTCGCCCGTCTGCGTGAAGTGCTGGGGCGTGAGACCGAGCGCATCGAATTGCCCGCCGATGTATCCACCGTCGCCGGCCTTGCCGCGTGGCTACGGACCCGCGGCGACGCCTGGGAGCGCGAGCTGGCGCCCGGCAAGACGTGGCGCGCGGCGGTGAATCAGGACATGGCCCAACCCGATACGCCGGTGCGTGACGGTGACGAGGTCGCATTCTTTCCACCGGTCACCGGAGGTTGATGGAATGAACGATCGCGCGGTAGTCGTGCCGGGCAAGACCGAAGTACGCGTCCAGCCGGAGGATTTCGATGTGGGCTCCGAGATCGCCCGACTGCGGGCCGACAATCCGCGCGTCGGTGCGGTCGCGACGTTCATCGGCGTCTGCCGGGATCTGAACGACGGCAGCCAGGTCGCCGAGATGACGCTGGAGCACTATCCGGGCATGACCGAGCGGGCGCTCGAGAAGATCGCCGTCGAGGCCCGG
>JAHCKV010000492.1 GCA_026125595.1 Burkholderiales bacterium
GGACTGGCACCCGCGGTATTGCAACGCAGCTATCTGGTGGATGCCTCCCGTGTGAACATGCGGGAAAAGCGTGGGCCGTCGACCATCATGGCGTGTCAGCTTTGCGCCGGCTTTGCAGCGACCGAAGCGCTCAAGATACTGCTGGGTCGCGGCAAGCTGCTCGCGGCGCCCTACGGCATGCAGTTCGATGCGTTCCGCGGGAAGCTGGTCAAGACGTGGCGACCGGGCGGCAGTCGCAATCCGCTTCAGAGGCTTACGATGTTCCTGGCAAAAAGAACGCTTGGATCCCGCGGGCCATAGATTTCCACGCAATGCCGCACCGCGGAGAGCGCGCAGCGCGGCAATGATTTCCCGGAGAGGTGTTCATGGGTCAGCCATCAGCGGCGATGCGGCAGATTCTGGAGGCAGCGATCCGGGCGCCGTCGGCCGACAACCAGCATCCGCTGCGTTTCGAAACGACGGGCGACGTCATCCGCATCCGCGCGGAAGGCGAGTATGTATCCGCGCCGTTTCTGCGAAGGATCCTCACCCAGATATCGTTTGGCGCGGTAGTCGAGAATCTATCGCTGCGCGCTGCTAGCCTGGGATTTCATGCGAGCACTGCGTGGTTTCCGGATGCCGGCGACGCGTCCTTGATCGCCACGATCATCATCGGACAATCCAGCGGCGCCCAAGACGACGGGTTGGCTGCAGCGATCGAGGCGCGGCAGACGAATCGCGCGGTGCTGTTTCGAGGACCGATGCTGTCTGAGCCCGAGCGTCGCGCCCTCGCTGCAGATGTGGCGGCGACACCGTCGGTCGCCATGCATTGGCTGGACGGGGATCTACGCGGGCCCGCGTTGCGATTGATCCGGACGGCAGAGACCGAGCGGTTTCGTGATCGGGAACTGCATCGCGAGCTGTTCTCGTGTATCCGTTTCGACGTCGGTTGGAATCGATCCTGTGCGGAAGGCTTGCCGCCAGCCTGCCTCGGTGTCGAGCCGTTTCTGCGTCCAGCGTTTGCACTGCTTCGGCATTGGCCGATCATGCGCGCGCTCGGCTTCATCGGCGGAGCCGGCATCCTGGGACTTCGATCGGCATACCTTCCCTGCCGGCTCGCCCCCCATCTGATCGCGCTATCCGTCGGGGACGTCTCGCCCACGAACGCCGTGTCGATCGGGCGAGCGTTTCAGCGAATCTGGCTCCGCCTCACGACGTTGGGATGCGCCGTGCAACCATTTGCCGCATCGCCCCTCTACGCACTGGAGGGGAATTCGGCAATTCGCGGAACGCTTCGGCAGCGACTGCGCGCCGGATGGAGCGATATCCTGGGACCGGACGCCACACCGTTGATGGTGTTGCGCACCGGCCATTGCGCTCCTGCAGCGGTACAAAGCGGTCGCCACCCGTTAGATCACAAACTTCCGCGCCGAGCTTGAACGGTCACGAGAACGGGTCCGGCGACATGCCGGACAACCGGAAGAAGAAACGCAGATCGTCGAGATCCGCCCGGTAGCGCCGCGGCAATGCACTTCGCATCTGACGCAACACGGCGGATGTCTCCTCCTTCAGAGGCTTCGGGGGCGTACGCAGCACGGTCAGCATCGGCACCAGAAACGTACCGAAACATTGGATAGCGGGAGGTAGCTCCTGCTTCGCGAGCATCTCGAACTCGTCATACAGAAACGCTGCCCGCAGCGACCGTTCGTAGTCGAGGGAGAACAGGTGTGGTTGATGGCGGGCGTTCAGATAGGCAAAGAAGATCACCGATGCCAACTTCTTCAGTCGACCAAAATCGGTGAGGTAAACCGCGCCGTTGGGCCTGAGGATGCGTCGGATCTCACTAAATGTACTTCGCAGATGCTCCAACGTCGGCAGATGGTGCAATGCCATCGTACTGATAACACCGTCGATCGACTGATCCGGAAGGAACGTCAATCGAGTGATGTCACATTCGCGGAACTCTACGTTACGCACGCCGCCGGCTTCCGCATACGCCGTAGCCTTCGCGAGCATCTCGGATGAAAGATCGATACCGACGAATCGAACATCAGGATTCATCTGAGCGATCTGCACGAGTTGCGTCGCGGGTCCACAACCCAGATCCACCACGGTCCCACACGATTGGATCACCTGACTGGCGCTGGCCGTGTGGTAGAGGTAGGCCGCCGACATGACGCCATCAATGCGACCGGCTTGCGCATATGCCGCAACCTGATCCGGGCCGTCCATCACCAGATCCGGCTCAGGCTCCCTTGGAAGGGTCCGCGCCGAAAGTACCTCTCGCATGATGGTAGGAAGAAACGAAATCCTGGGCATGGTCATCGGCTACCAACAGACAAAAAAAGTCCCGCTTTCGCGGGACTTTTCGAAATTGAAGCTTGGTGCTTTTTACTTCTTGGCGCGGAGGTGCTTGCGAGCAACGAAACCCATGCCGACCATCGTCGCGCCCAACAGCGCGATGCTGCCAGGTTCCGGCACCGGAACAGTCTTGCCGCGCAGGTTAGCCGTGCCTTGAATGCACCACTCACCGCTCACACCCGTGCAAACATCATTCTGGTTCAACACGAAGTTGTTACCCGACGACGTGAAGGCGACGTCGGCAAAACCGCCGATCAGGGCCGGGATCGCGTTGTCGGGAAGCGTGTTCGCATCGAGGAACGCGGCAACAGCAGGATCACCAAAACCGGACGTCGTATCGATGTCGAGAAGACCCGAGCCGGAGAAGCTGATGGATGCACCCGTCAGGTTACCGTTCGAATCCAGCGTCGTGCTGCCGGGAGCAAGACCGTTGTTGTCATGGCCGGTCATCCCGACCCATTCGGTCAGGCCTTCGATCCAAGCGAAGTTGGTCTCGGAATCGAAGTCCAGCAGGTTGCGGCTGGCATCTGCGCCGGTCGCGATGTAGACACGAATCTCGCCGCCCAGGAAACCGACCGTGCTGGCCGAGAAACCGGTCGAAATGTAGTCGTCAAACACGAAGAACAAACGGGCACCAGCAACGCCGTAGTTGATATTGCCATTGACGCGATCGACCGAACCGTAGCCGCGCAGTTCTTGCCCGTCCCC
>JAHCKV010000493.1 GCA_026125595.1 Burkholderiales bacterium
GGTGTAGCCGGCCAGACGGGTGTGGCTGGACTTGTTGATGTTGCGCACGATCACCTTCTCGCCGGCGCGAAAGCGCGGCGCCACCGGTTCATCGATGCGGGCGGTCGCGCCGGTGGCCACCAGGCCGGGCACGATGTCGGGGGTGAGCAGCATCAGGCGGCCTCCTTTTCCAGTTCGGCGATGCGCTTCAGGCGTTCGTCATGGGTGACGAAACCGTTGCGATGGAGAATCTCTTCGTACGCGACGAGCCAGTGTTCGTAGTACGAGTGCTGCAGATACGCCGCATGGCCCATCTTCTCGATCTCGTGCCGGAACTCGTCCACCGAATAGCCGGCGAACACGAACGTGCCGGCGAACAGCGCAAAGGCGCGCTTCTCCCAATCGGCGTGGAATACCGGTTCGTTGGCTTCGGGGTCGATGGGGCCCATGCCGTGCATGCCGCCCAGGTCGTGGATACCGTTCATGGTCGTGGTCTCGTCCGGTGGGGAGTCAGGCGGCCTTGGCGAGGCCGGTGCCGATCATCGAGTCGCGGGTCACGAGTTCCGCCAGTTGCTCTTCACTCATGGCTTCCGTGCCGGGAGGCCGCTTCGGCAGTACCAGATAGCGCAGCTCCGCGGTGGTATCCCAGACCCGCACTTCGGTGGTCTCGGGTACCTCGACCCCGAATTCCTTCAGCACGCCGCGCGGGTCGGCGACGACGCGAGAGCGATAGGGCGCCGACTTGTACCAGACCGGTGGCAACCCGAGCGTCGGCCACGGATAGCACGAACACAGCGTGCAGACGACGACGTTGTGGATTTCGTCGGTGTTCTCGAGCACCACCATGTCCTCGCCCTGCAGGCCGGAATAGCCGAGTTCCTTGATGGCGGCGGTCGCATCGGTCAGCAGTCGTTCGCGGTAGGCCGGATCGACCCAGGCCTTGGCCACGACCCGGGCACCGTTGCGCGGGCCGATCTTGTTCTCGAACAGATCGACCATCGCGTCGAGTGCCTTCGGGTCGATCAACCCTTTCTCGGCCAGGATCGATTCGATCGCCTTCACCCGCAGCGCGGGATCGGTTTCCTTCTTGTGGGTCGCCATGGATGCATGCTCCTCGTCGATGGGCCAACCGAAGCGCCGCTCGTGTCGAACATCCGGACCGGAACTTCGCACGACCCGGATGTTGCGCCCGGCGCGGCCGCGCGAAAAGCCCCTCCCCAGATCGGTGCGCCGCTGCCGGGTCCGCACGGCGGAAGAGCATCCCGGCGATACGGGTGGGATCAGATGTCCCGACGATGTTCCCGATGTGGATCGACGTGGCGCCGCCCTCTGGTGTTCCAGGTTGGTGCGCGTGCATACTGACGGCGCACCGTAACGGTACGGGTCGACCCGACCCGGTGAGGTCTGGACGCAGCGCCGCTTTGCTTTTCATAGAGCGTGACCCGGATTCGCGCGGATCGGGTTCACGGGCACGTGGATTGCTCTTTGCGACACCTCCGCGCAGAACCCGGGTCCCGCCACTGTCCATGTCCGTCGTCCCGTTTTTCTTCGATGTCGTCGCCTACAGCGCGATCTTCGTGCTGGTCGTGTTGGGCCTCGGCATCATCGCCAGCATGATGGGCATCTTCAATTTCGCGCACGGCGAGTTCGTGCTGCTCGGTGCCTACACGGTGTACCTGTTCCAGCAGAACGGCATTCCGACCTGGGTCGGCATGATCGCGGCACCGTTGGTGGTGGCACTCATCGGACTGATCCTCGAACGTCTCGCGATCCGCCGGTTCTACACCACGCCGATCGCCGCGATGCTCGGCACCTATGCCATTGCGCTGGCGCTGCGCGAAGCGGTGCGGGCATTGCTCGGCGGGCGCTTCTACAACGTCGATTCACCGCTGGTCGGTTCGTTCGTGCTCGGCGATGTCTCCATCTCGAAATGGCGCACCGCAGTGATCGTCATCACGCTGATCGCGATGGCGCTGTGCTGGCTGCTGCTGACCAAGACCAAGTTCGGTCTGCAGATGCGCGCGTCGCTCGAGAATCCTGCGCTGGCACGTTCGTCCGGCATTTCGGTGAGCCGTGTCTACGCCACGACGTTCGCCCTCGGTGCGGCGCTGGCCGGTCTCGCCGGCGGCCTCATGGTGCCGATGTATTCGATCAGCGCCGACATGGGCGTCCCGTTCCTGATCAAGTCATTCCTCGCGGTGATGCTCGGTGGCATGGGCAGCTTCGAAGGGTCGATCGCCGGCGCGGCGCTGGTGGGTGCCACCAGTTCGGCACTGCCGTGGGTGATCAAGCCTGTCGTGGCGGATCTGCTGGTGTTCGTCATCGCCATCATCATCGTGAAGTTCCGGCCGGAAGGCCTTCTCTCGTCCTGGAGGAAGTAGAACCATGAGCGATAACGAGATCAAGCGGCGTCTGGAATCCCAGTCCCGCCGCCTGTTCATGCAGCGGGCGAGCCTGCTGTCCGGCATGACGGCGGTGGGCGTCGGCAGTTGGGTGCTCAATCCGCCCGAGGGCTGGGCCGCGGACCCGATCAAGGTCGGCATCGCCACCGATCTGACCGGACCGATCGGCTATGCCGGGGTGCCGAACGCCAACATCGCGAAGATGGTCGTCGAGGAACTGAACGCGAGTGGTGGTCTGATCGGTCGACCGATCCAGCTCATCATCGAAGACACCGCCACCAACGAGCAACTGGCCGTCACGCGGGTGCGCAAGCTGGTGCAGAAGGACAAGGTCGATGTCGTGTTCGGCGGCATCACCAGTTCGATGCGCAACGCGATCAAGGACACCATCGTCAACCGCGGCAAGACGCTGTACATCTATCCGCAACTGTACGAAGGCGAGGAATGCACGAAGTACCTGTACTGCACCGGGCCGACGCCGGCCCAGCAGTGCGACACGTTCATCCCGTGGCTCATCAAGAACGGCGGCAAGAAGTTCTACCTGCCTTCGGCCGACTACGTGTGGCCGCACCTGCTGAACAAATATGCCCGCAAGGTGATCGAGAAGCACGGCGGCGAGGTGATCGGGGAGGAATATTTCCCGGTGGACCACAACGAGTACAG
>JAHCKV010000494.1 GCA_026125595.1 Burkholderiales bacterium
TCCAGCCGGGCGAAACGATGATCGGCGCCTGATTGCGGCGGTCGCGATACGCGCGTGCTTCGCCGGGCGTCGGGCTGTACCGGAATTCGTTCCAGTCGCGCTGCCGCTCGGCCTCGCGCTGGTTGATGTCGGCCTGTACTTCCGTCCATTTCTTGCGCGAACGGTCCGCGGCCTCCTCGGCCGCGACGAGTTCCCGGCGTTCGTCGTCCTGGGCGCGAAGACGGTCGGCGCGCAGGCGCTCGTATTGGCAGCGGATGGTGTTGCAGTCCGACGGATTGGCCGAACCGAAGGCGTTCACGTTCGGGTCGATGGGGATGGGTTTGGCGGCAACGCCGTTGGGCTGCACGTCGCTGTAGTGGGTCACGCCCCGCTCATCCACCCACTTGTGCACCTGGCCCGCGGCGGCGGGGCCGGCCATCAGCAGCAGAATTCCGATCGCCTGGTACGCGGTGTTCATCGTCGCCTCCCGTTCGCCGCATCCGGCGTCTCCCGTGTCGGACCGGAACGGTCCGCGGATGTTCCGGAAGCGCCCCTCCGGGACGAGGATACTCGCCCCGGAAGGCCGACGAAACGATCAGTCCTTGAAGGCTTCGATCGGCACGTAGATCTTCACTTCATCGGCAATGCCCGGCAGGTACTTGGTCATGCCGAAGTCGGAGCGCTTGATCGTGGCCGTCGCGTTGCCGCCGCACAGGGGCTTCTTGTTCATCGGGTGGTCGCCGCAGGCGAAGCCGGCGAAGGCAACCTTGATCGGCTTGGTGACGCCCAGCAATGTGAAATCACCGTCGGCGCCGACCACCTTGTCGCCCTGGAACGTGACCTTGGTCGACTTGAAAGTGATCGTCGGGAACTGTGCGGCGTTGAAGAAATCTTCGCTGACCATGTGTTCGTCCCACTTGGCGATGCCCATGTCGATCGACGCGGCTTCGATGGCGAGTTCGACGCTGCCGGTCTTCGCGGCGCGATCGATGACGATCTTGCCCTCGGTCTTGTTGAAGCGGCCGCGCTGCAGCGAGAAGCCCAGATGGTTGATCTCGAACACCGGGAAGGTGTGACGCGAATCCAGCGTGTAGCTTTCCGGCGCGGCGAAGGCCGGGGCGGCGAGGGCGGACGCGAGGACGGCGGCCAGGGCGATGGTGGATTTCATGGTGGAGTGTCTCCTGTGGTTGCGTGGCGGGGACCGCGGGTCGGGCGTCACTTGCCCGGTGCGGCCAGAATCCTGAACTTCACCTGCACTTCGTTGGCGACGGTGTCCGGATCGTTCCACGGGCCGTCCCCGATACCGAAATCGAGTCGCTTGATCAGAAAGGCGCCTTCGTAGACCTGACGGTCACCCTGGGTCTTCACGGTGAACGGCGCGGTGACCGGAAGCGTCTTGCCCTTGATGGTGAGTTGCCCGCTGATCTCGAAGCGATCACCGCCCAGCGATTTCACGCCGGTCGACGTGAACGTCGCCTTCGGAAACTTCGCGGCATGGAGCCAGGCCTTGCCGATGGCTTCGTCGGTGCCTTCCGCGCTGCCGGCGTCGATGCTGCCGGTGTCCAGTTCGAGTGTCGCCTTCGACGTATCGAGCTTGGCCGGATCGAACTCGATCGCGGCGCTGAATTTCTTGAAGCGGCCCGGCGTCGGCACGTTCATCTGCTTGGACACGAACGTCACCGAACTCTTCGGATAGTCGATCGTCAGCGGCGCCGCGACGGCGGCCGTTGCGGCAATGAGCAGCGTGCAGAACAGCGCGAAACGCATGGGTCAACCTCCGGTTCTCGGACGCAGCCCGGGCACCATGCGGGCCAGGATGTCGTCACGGTCGATGAAGTGATGCTTCAGGGCAGCGGCCACGTGCAGGACCACCAGCGCCGCCATCAGGAACGCGAGATTCTCGTGGGCTTCCTTCAGCAGATCGGCGAGCAGCGGATTCTTGTCCAGCAGGTCGGGAATCGGCCATTTGCCGAAGTACACGGTCTTGAAACCCTTGGCCGAACTGAACAGCCAGCCGGTCAGTGGCACGGCCAGCGTCGCTGCGTACAGCAGCAGGTGGGATACCCCGGCGAGCGCGCGTTCCCACGTCTTCATGTGCGCAGGCAGCTCGGGCGGGCGATGGAACAGGCGCCACAGGATCCGCAGCAGCACCAGCAGGAAGATCGTGACGCCCGCCCACTTGTGATAGGAGTAGTACTTCAGCTTGGCGGGCGACATGGCCATGTCGGTCATCACGAGGCCCAGCACGAAGTTGGACCCGATCGCGACGGCGATCAACCAGTGGAACAGGACGGCGACGGCGGTGTAGCGCGGGATGCTCATCGGTTCAGTCGTGCCGGCGGGCGGCCGCGATCATGCGGCTCTTCGGGGTGGTGATCGGCGTGTCGACGTCGTCGGTGTCCGGTGCGAGCCGGGCCGACAGCTTCGACAACAGGTTTTCGAGTGTCCGGTGTTCATCGGCGTTCAACGCGCCGAAGGCTTTTCCGAGGTACGCGACGTGTTCGGGGAAGACCCGCTGGAACAGCGCGTCGCCGGCGGCGGTGAGCCGGACGAAGACCGAGCGACGGTCTTCCTCGCTCGGGGTGCGCTGCAGCAGCCCGCGGTTTTCCAGTCGATCGAGCACACCGGTCAGCGTGCCCTTGGTGATCAGCGTCCGGCGGCCGAGACACGAACAGGACATGCCTTCGGTGTTGCCGAGCGTCGCGATCACGTCGAACTGCGGGGGTGTCAGGTCCAGCGTGCGGACGTGGGCCGACGAGTAGGCGTGAAACGCCTGATAACAGGTGGCGAGCTGGCGCAAGGTCTTGAGAAACGGGTCGGACACGGGCCGGACGATCACTTGGTACTGATTCGAACCATTTTGGTTCGAATCAGTACCATCGTCAACCCCCGTTCGTTACAGTCCTGCCTCGCCCGAAAGAGCCATCGGTGAGGCGGGGCGGCTAGAACCGTCCGAGCAGATTCAGCGTGACCATGTCGATGTCGGTCTTCACCTGGACCTTCGGATCCCCCACGTCGAACATGCGCTCGTACCGCACGTGCAGACCCGCTTGCGGTGAAAAGAA
>JAHCKV010000495.1 GCA_026125595.1 Burkholderiales bacterium
ATCGGCGAGTCGGCGCCAACCCCACGGCGTGCGGCGCAACGCCAGATCGAGCAGATAGAGCATCAAGGCCGCGGCGGCGAACCACGGCCACAGCGGACGGGATCGAGAAGCGGTGTCACCGAGATCCGCGAACACCGCGGCCGGCTCGGGCGCAAACGCCCCGCCGGTCTGGGTGGCGATCGCCCGCAGCAACGATTGATCGGGCGGCAACAGCCGGAACTCCGCCGAGACCGGGCGATGCAGCTCGCGCGGCCCCGCCTGATCCACGAGGGCACGGGAAATACCGGGCGACGGCGCGAGATCGAAGCGCCACGGCGCAGCGCCCGCTGCCTGGTATGGCACCCGCACTTCATAGCGCCCCGGCCCGGTCTGCCGCAAGGGCACGTCCCGCGGCGTGCGGCCGGGCACGGTGATCCGCACCTTCGGCTCCGCGCCGTTGCGGAACGCGCCGTCGGCTTCGAGAACGGTCAGTTGCACGACGGCTTCGCCGTCGGCCACCGACACTGCGAAATCGAGACCTTCGCCGGCATCCCGCCGCAACGTGTCGCGGACCAGTTGTCCGAACAGCCGGCCGTAGCCCGGCCACGCGATCCAAGCCGCGCCCCACTGATTCTTCACATCGGACGCGAACACCGCGGTCTTGCCCAGGCCGTACTGCCAGCGCGCCAGCAGCGGCACGCCGGTGTCGGTGTCGAGCAGGCGCTCGGCGCGATCGCGCGGTTTCGTTTCGATGAAGCCGGCCAGCGGCGGCGCGCCGGCGAAGTCGACGCCGCGCAGCACTTCCGCCTTGCCGGCGACGACGGCACGCGTCGACTCGTCGGTGACACTCTCGTTGGCGACGCGCCGGGTTTCGTCGACGAAGATCTTCGGAATCTCGTCGGCGTCCGTCGTGAAGTAGTAGCGGCCCTTGCCCAGATCGGCGAGCCGCTGCATCAGCACGACGTCGGCCTCGGCGCCGATGGCCACCGCGCTCAGCGTGATCTGCGCCTCTTCCATGCGCCGCAGCAGCTTCGGAAAATCCGCCGCCTGCGTGTCGCCATCGGACAGCAGAATGATGTGGCGGCTCTTCGACGGCGACTCCGACAGCAACCGATAGGCCGTCTGCAGAGCCGGGAAGATGTTGGTCTGACCACTCGCGGTGAAGCGTGCGATCAACGCTTCCATCGCCTTCTTGTCGGCGGCGAGCGCCAGCGGGATCGGCACCTCGTGTTGCGAATTGAACGTGATGACGCCGAACCGTTGTTGCGGCTCCAGCAGATCGAGCGCACCGACGGTGGCCGCCTTCGCCAGATCCATCTTGCGCCCCTTCATGCTGTACGAGCGATCGAGCACCACCAGCAGGGCGAGATCGCGCGGCTTCTCGCGCGCCTCGAACGTGACCGGCAGCGCGCGCTCGACCGGTGAACCGCGCCAGCCTTCGTCGCCGTAGACCTGCGCGCCGGCGGCAAACAGCAGACCGCCGCCGAAGTCGCGGACGTAGGCAGCCAATGCCGCGCCCTGCGCCGCGCTGACCGCATTGCCGGGTACATCGCTGAGGATCACCGCGCCGTAGGACTGAAGTCCGTCGACGTTGGCCGGCAGCCGGGCGGCGGTCGTGACGGTGACGTCGATGCCCTGGCGCTGCAATGCATCGGGCAGATAACGCACGGGTTCGGTCGCGCTCGCGACGTACAGCACGCGCGGTCGGGACTGGACCGTGATGGATCGTGTGTAGCGATTGTTCTCGCGAACGGTGTCGCCTTCGGCAACCAGCTCCGCCGTGAGCGCCGTCGAGCCCGCCTCGGGCAACCGGACGACGAACACGAGCGCATTGGCGCCAGCGACGAGATCGACCGCCTGTCGCGCGATCACGCGACCGGCCAGCGACAGGTGCAGCTGAGCGCGCATCGGCCCCTGACTGAAGGCCCGCACGACGATCTCGGTCGGCTCGTCGCGGCGTGGATCGGATGCCACGTCGATCCGCTCGATCCACGCATCGCGGCCTTCACGCACCAGCGCCGGCACCGTGAACACGCGAACACCGTCGCGCTGCAGGCGGTCGACCGCGCGCCATACGTCGCCCGTCGTGGCGTTGCCGTCGGTCATCAGCACCAACCGCTTCACCGCATTCGGCGCAAAACCGTAGCGGGCCGCATCGAGCGCGGATTCGAGATCGGTCACGCCGACATCGAGCGTAGCACCATCGCCCTCGCGCACCCGCAACTGCCGGATCGCGGCCGGCGAATCGACGAAGCGTCCGCGGTCGGCGAACGCGAGCACCTGCGACTGCGCCGGACGATGGTCCGCGTCGGCACGCTCCATCCAGTGGATGGCCGCCTCGAGGAAGCCCGGCGCGACGCTGCGCGACACATCGAGCGCGTAGACGACCGAAATGTCACCCCCCGGCGCAACCCACACCGGTCGCATCAGGGCGATGGCGGCTGCGGCCACCGCCGCGAACCGGAGGCCCGTGAGCCAGCGACGATGACGCGGCGCGATCGCCGTCTGGCTGCGATGCGCGATCCACCATAGCAACGGGATCGCCAGCGCGATCAGCGGCAGCGGCCACCAGGCTTCGACGAAGATCCGGCTCACAGCGTCAACCGCCGATGGTAGGTCCACCATTCCACCGCCATCAGCAGCAGACCCGCGCCGAGCAACAGCATCCAGACGGCCGGACGACGCCAGTACGACGTCGTCGGTGCCGCGCTCTGCCCGGTCGCCACGGCCGACAGGGTGCTGGCGTTGACATCGGTGACGGCCGGATCAAGCACATGGGTCACGACGCGCACGCGGGCCGTCGCGTTGTCCGCGGTGTAGAACGCCGGCGCGTCCGACGTGATCAACGTCGCACCGGGGATCGACCGCGTCGGCTGCGGCGTGCCGTCCAGCGCCACCACGCGCGCCCGTTCGAGCGGCACGCTGACGGTGCCGAGGGGTCGCAGCACGGCCGGCAACTCACCCGCCAGCCACGTCAGTGCGTTGGTCACGAACATCGGGAACGACGCGCGATCTGCGAAGTTGGTGTCCGCCACCGCGAAACCGGTGCGCAACCGGCGCGG
>JAHCKV010000496.1 GCA_026125595.1 Burkholderiales bacterium
TTGCCCGTTCCCGTGGCGCCGGTGACGAGCCCGTGCCGATTGGCGAGGGCCGGCAACAGGAAGAGATCACGCTCGGCTTTGGCGACGAGCAGGGGTTCGGGCATGGCGGGCTCCGGCTGGGATTGCTAAGATTCTGAAAATTATATCAATCGCGGTCGTGTCGGCGGCTCCCGCGGCACGATTCTTCCAACATTCATCCGGGGTTTTTCGAGTCAGTCATGGCAGGTCACAGCAAGTGGGCGAACATCAAGCACAAGAAAGCGGCCACCGATGCGAAGCGGGGGAAGATCTTCACGCGCCTCATCAAGGAAATCACGGTCGCGGCCCGTCTGGGCGGTGGTGACGCCAACAGCAATCCCCGGTTGCGGCTCGGCATCGACAAGGCGCGCGACCAGAACATGCCGAAGGACACGATCGAGAACGCGATCAAGCGCGGTTCCGGACAACTCGACGGCGTCAGCTACGAAGAGATCCGCTATGAAGGTTACGGCGTCGGCGGCGCCGCGGTGATCGTCGATTGCATGACCGACAACCGGACCCGTACCGTGGCCGACGTGCGGCACGCGTTCGCGAAGAACGGCGGCAATCTCGGCACCGATGGTTCGGTCGCGTTCCTGTTCACCCATTGCGGGCAGCTGGTGTTCGCGCCGGGCACCGATGAAGGTCGCTTGATGGAAGTCGCCGTCGACGCGGGTGCCGAAGACGTCATCACCGGCGATGACGGTTCCATCGAAGTCATCACGGCGCCGAACAACGATTTCGTGGCGGTCAAGGAAGCGTTGGAGAAGGCCGGATTCAAGCCGGAGTTCGCCGAAGTCACGATGAAGGGGTCCGCCGAGAACGTGCTGACCGGCGACGACGCGGTGAAGATGCAGAAGCTGCTCGATGCGCTCGAGAATCTCGACGACGTGCAGGAGGTCTACACCACGGCCGTGATCGATGACGGATCCTGACATTTCCGCCGCGCGGTTGGGCGCCGGTGGTCGTGGCGCCCCGTGACGATGTCACGAGCGCAGCGGTGCGCCGCATGAGGATCCTCGGCATCGACCCCGGTCTGCGGGTCACCGGGTTCGGACTGCTGAGCAAGGACGGACAGCGACTGGCGTACCTGACCAGCGGCTGCATCCGGACCGACGACAAGGCCGATCTGCCGGCGCGGCTGAAGACGATTCTCGAAGGGCTGCAGCAGGTCATCGCGGATGGCGAACCCGAGCACATCGCGGTCGAGCAGGTCTTCGTGAACGTCAATCCGCAATCGACGCTGCGCCTCGGTCAGGCGCGCGGCGCCGCGATCTGTGCGGCAGTCATCGCCGGTCTCGCGGTCTACGAATACACGGCCTTGCAGGTCAAGCAGGCGGTGGTCGGCAACGGCCACGCCCGAAAGGAGCAGGTGCAGGAGATGGTGAAACGGTTGCTGCGGTTGCCGGCTGCGCCGTCGCCGGATGCAGCGGACGCACTGGCCTGCGCGATCTGTCATGCCCACGGCGGTCTCGGCCTGGGCGGATTTTCCACCGCTGGGCTGCGGTTGCGAGAGGGGCGACTCGGATGATCGCCCGTCTGACCGGGAAGCTGATCGAGAAGCAACCGCCGACCGTCGTCGTCGATGTGCAGGGCGTCGGCTACGAGATCGATGTGCCGATGAGTACTTTTTACAATCTTCCGGCGACGGGCCAGGACGTGAAGCTGTTCACCCATCTGGTCGTCCGCGAAGATGCCCATCTGCTGTTCGGATTCGGCACGGAGTCCGAGCGACGCGTGTTCCGCCAGTTGCTGAAGATCACCGGCATCGGTGCGCGGATGGCGCTGGCGGTGCTGTCCGGCCTGTCGGTCGAGGAGTTGCATGCCACCGTGAGCCGGCAGGATACGGCGCGGCTGACGCGGGTTCCCGGCATCGGCAAGAAGACGGCGGAGCGGCTGCTGCTCGAACTGAAAGACAAACTGGTCGGTGGTTCCGGTGCTGCGACGAGCACGGGCGGACCGTCTGCGGTCGGCGACGACGCGCTGAATGCACTGGTCGCGCTGGGCTATTCCGACAAGGAAGCTCGCGCCACGCTCGCCAAGCTCGATGCCGGACTGCCGCTGCAGGATGCGATCCGCCAGGCGTTGCGGCTGTTGTCCAAGGTCTGATCGCGACGCCGGAATCACGCGGCGCATCGTCCCTGCGCGGGCTGTTGCGCCTATAATCCAGATCGTTTCGTGCCGGCCCATGCCGGCATTTTTCCATTCGACGATGGCCCCCATGCACCTTTTGCTGCCCCGAATTCTCGCTCTGTTGTCTGTCGTGCTGGTCCTGTTCGCGGGTGTGGCGCGGGCCGACATCTCCGACGCCAAAGTTCAGGCACTGATGCAAGCCCACGACTGGTTGCTGTGCGTCGTGTTCGGCGAGCGCATGGCCAAACAGCAGGTGCTGGTCGCTGCGCGCGATGTTCTCGACCGGCGCGGACGCGAGCAAGGCCTCGGCCCCGAGTGGAAACGCGGCAATCCGGACTACGACGCCGCCGAGGCGGCGATGGCGGTGCCGCTGCTCGCGCAGGTGCAGAACGACTGGAGCAGCTTGAACTGGGCTCCCGCGCCCTGGGCCCGCGTGATCCGCTCCAGCCTGACCGAGGCCGAAGTCGATGCGCTGTTGGCCCATTTCAGCACCGAGATCGGCCGCAAGCAGGCGATGATCATCCAGCACGCCGTCGCGTTCCATCAGGCCGGCGTCTACACGATGTCCGGCAAGTTCATCGCGTACTACCCGGGCACCGACGCCGAGCAGAAGCGCTTGACCGAGGTGTATGCCGATGAAGACCGGGCGATGCGTTTCTCGGTTGCGTCGAACGACAACAGCGAAGGTCAGCGCTTCGCTCTGTCCGAACTGGGCCGCAAGTACCAGACGACGCTCGTCATCAAATGGACCGGTGAGATCAACGCGCGTCTGGATCGCGTGCTGGCCGCGTTGCCGGTGGCCGCTGCCGGCCTGCAGGGCGAGGCCGATCCATTCATCCGGCGCTTCCTCGCGGCCGCTCCGGCCAAGGGATGAT
>JAHCKV010000497.1 GCA_026125595.1 Burkholderiales bacterium
CGGTCAGTTGCGCCCACAGCTCCGTTTCGACGCCGTCCGGCAGCGTATGGGCGCGAAGGTTGACCCGGACCTTGTTCTTCGTGTCCTGGATCGAACCATCTTGCGGCGCCGGTTCACCGCCGAGCCGCCGGCGCGTGGCCCGGAACAGGTCTTCGAGAAGCTTGGCCTTCCACGCGTTCCACACCTTGGGACTGGTGCCGCGGATGTCGGCGACCGTCAGCAGGTACAGCGCGACGAGGTGACGGTCGTCCTGCATCCGTTCGGCGAACGCCGTGATGACGTTCGGGTCGCTCAGGTCCTGCTTCTGGGCCGTCGACGACAACAGCAGATGGTGTTCCACCAGCCACGCGACCAGCGCCGCGTCCGCGTCGGCGAGGCCATGGGCGCGGCAGAAGCGCGCCGCATCGACCTTGCCGAGCTGTGAATGGTCGCCGCCGCGGCCTTTCGCGATGTCGTGGAACAACCCCGCCAGATACAGCAGTTCGTGACCGTCGAACTCGCTCATGAGTCGCGAACACAACGGGTATTCGTGGGCCATCTCGGGAATCGCGAACCGACGCAGATTGCGCACGACCATCAGGATGTGTTCGTCCACGGTGTATACGTGGAAGAGGTCGTGCTGCATGCGACCGACGATCCGGCCGAACGCCGGCAGGTACAAACCGAGCAATCCGTACTGATTCAGTCGCCGCAGGGTGTGCGTGATGCCCGCGGGAGCCCGCAGGATCTGCATGAACTGTTCGCGGTTTTTCGGGTCACGCCGGAACGTCATGTTGATCAGTCGACGGGCATGCCAAAGGGCGCGCAGTGTCCGCGCGCCGAGGCCGCGGACCTCCGGATGCTGCATCCAAAGCAGGAACGTTTCGAAGATGGCGTGCGGGTCGAGCTCGTACAGGTCCGGGTGCCGGGTCTCCAGCAATTGGTCGCAGATCTGGAACCGGCTGTTCAGCGCCACCGGCGCGGTTTCCGGTGGCGGCAGAATCCGCGTGCGCAGATTCGCGAGCACGATGCCGGAGAGCTGGAGTACCGCCTTGGCGGTGCGATAGAACCGCTGCATGAGCTGTTCGCTCGCGCGCCGTGCCGGCGTGTCGCGCATTCCGAGCGATTGCGCGAGCCGGGTCTGGTGGTCGAACAGCAGACGATCCTCGCGACGCCCGGCGAGGAAATGCAACCGGATCCGCAATGACTGCAGCGTACTTTCGTGCCGGGCGAGGCGTGCCGCTTCCTGACTCGTGATGATGTTGTGCTGCGCGAGACTGCGCCACGAATCGCCCAGACCGCTGGCGCGAGTGACCCACAGGATCACCTGCAGGTCCCGCAACCCCCCGGGGTTTTCCTTGAGGTTCGGTTCGAGGCTGTAGGCAGCATCGTTGAAGCGTGTGTGTCGCTGTTGCTGCTCGAGCAACTTGGCTTCGCAGAAGGCCTTCGGATCCAGTGCGTCATCGTAGGCGGCGCGAAACGCGGCGAACAAGGTCCGGTCGCCGCACAGGAAGCGTGTCTCCAGCAGATTGGTCTGGATCGTGATGTCTTGGGCCGCCTGCGCGACGCATTCCTCGATGGTGCGGGTGCTGTGTCCGACGTCGAGGCCGATGTCCCACAGCATGCCGACGAATGCTTCGACCTTCGCATGCGCTGCATCGGGCGTCGAAGGCAACAGGATCAGGATGTCGACATCGGAGTATGGAAACAACTGTCCGCGGCCGTAGCCGCCGACGGCCACCAACGCCGCATTTCCGGGCATGCCGGCCAGTGCCCACGCCTCGCGCAGCACGCGATCGGTGACATCTCGCTGGCCGGACAGCGTCGGAGCGACGTGGCCATCGGCCAGAAAGCGGGCCTCGAGCGTCTCGCGGGCCGACCGCAATGATTGTTTCCACGCGGCGACCGCTTCCTGCGGGGTGGGCCTGCGGCGCGTGTCGGGCGGAGCGCCGACGGTCACGGCGAACGCCTCAGAGGCCCGCGGGCGCCGGTGGAGAGGCGGCGGATACCGTGAGCACTTCGAATCCGGTGTCGGTGACGAGCACGGTGTGCTCCCACTGCGCGGACAGCGTGTGGTCCTTGGTGACGACGGTCCAGCCGTCCGCCAGTTGCCGGATACCGGCCTTGCCTGCGTTGATCATCGGTTCGATCGTGAAGACCATGCCCGCCTGCAGCTTGAGACCGGTGCCGGGACGGCCGTAGTGCAGAACTTGCGGTTCTTCGTGGAACTTGCGGCCGATGCCGTGACCGCAGAACTCGCGCACCACCGAGAAGCCGTGCTCCTCGGCATGCGACTGGATGACATGGCCGATGTCGCCAAGGTAGGCGCCGGGGCGGCAAGCCTGGATGCCGCGCCACATGCACTCGTAGGTCACCTCGGTCAGCCGGCGGGCCTGGATGGAAGGCTCGTCGACATAGAACATGCGGCTGGTGTCGCCGTGGAAGCCGTCCTTGATGACCGTGATGTCGATGTTGACCACGTCCCCGGGCTTGAGCTTCTTCGCGCCGGGCACGCCGTGGCAGACGACGTGGTTGACCGATGTGCAGATCGACTTGGGGTAGGGCTGGTAGCCGGGCGGCGCGTAGTTCAGGGGCGCGGGCACGGTCTTCTGCACGTTCACCATGTAGTCGTGGCAAAGCGCGTCGAGCTCGTCGGTGGTGACGTTGGGCCGGACGTGCGGGGCGATGAAATCCAGCACCTCGGCGGCCAGGCGGCCGGCGACGCGCATCTTCTCGATTTCCTCGGGGGTCTTGATGTGGACTGACACGGTGCCTTCGGATTGGGCCCGTCGGGCGACGGCACCGACGGCCCGGCAATGATACCTGTTAATGCAAGGACTTCCCCCCGAAAATGAGGCCCGCGCGCCGGTCTTCAACCGCTTCGGCGGCGCGGGCAAGTCCGATCGGCGCCGTCGATTTCGATCCCCCGGGCGCTCAACACGCCCGCCCGACGGGGCGCGGGGAACGGACGAACAATTCCAAGGAAATTCCGTGGGTTGTCGCGTTGACCGTGCGCAGCCAAATGGGTATGATGCGCGGCTTCG
>JAHCKV010000498.1 GCA_026125595.1 Burkholderiales bacterium
GACGCATTGCCTGATCCGGAAATCCCTGCAGCCAACGCACTTTCGCCAGAGTCACGTGGGCTGTGAGTCGCTGATCGAACTGGAATCGGATGATGTGAGAACGTTGACGTGGCGCGACGTACCGTCCCAGCATCCGGTCGAGATGGCGTTGTGCGCCGTTCTGATCGCCCAGATAGTGCAGCGACAGGCCCAGCATCCGGTCGCCGACCGGCTGATCGACGGAGTCGCCCGCGATTCGGCAGAACCGTTCGGCCAGCGCGATCGATTCGCGGACCACGCCGTTGTTCATCCGGTCGAACCACAACCCCCACAGCGCACGCAGCTGGTAGTCGCGCGCACCGATACGCTCGGCGATCTCGAGCGTGCGGGTCCACGCCGCTTCGATCTCGGGACCGGGACCTTTCGTGTACAGCAGCGCGGCGCCGAGCGCGGCATAGATCCGCATATCGCGGTGGTAATCGGGAATCGTGCCGGTGTTCTGCGCCGCCATCGCCCGTTCCACGCGTCCACGGCATTCGTCCATCAGGGACAGATGCGTCCACAGCGGCACGGCCGCCACCGTCAACGTAATGCCGATGTCCGTGTCGCCGTCGGCGCCGAAGGCCCAGTCCAGGGCCGCCCGCACGTTGCCGATCTGGCGTCCCTGCAAAGCGAGCCATTCCGTGGAGGGACGGCGTTCCCATTCCGGTTCGGCTTCCTCGAACAGGTCGCGAAAGTACGCGGCGTGACGATGGGAAAAGGTGCGCAGTTCGCCATGCTCACTCAGCTTCTCGATCGCATAGGCGCGCATGGTCTCGAGCAGACGATACTGCGCCACGGTGTGACCGATATCGGCGGTCAGCAGCGATTTGTTCACCAGATGCGTGATCGCATCGACCACGTCGGCGGCCGACAATGAAAGTCCGGTCGCGACCGTCATCGCCGCATCGAGACTGAAACTGCCGGCGAACACCCCCAACCGACGCAGCACCACCCGCTCGGCATCGGGCAGCAGGTCATGACTCCAGTCGAGCGTCGCGCGCAGTGTCTGATGTCGCGGCAATGCAGTGCGGTGGCCGCCGGTCAGTAGCCGGAAGCGGTCATCGAGTCGAGCTGCAAGACCATCGATGCCGAGCGCCGCAGTGCGCGCCGCAGCCAGCTCGATGGCCAGCGGAATGCCGTCCAGACGCCGACAGATTGCGGCGATCATCGCTTCGCGCCGGACCGGTGAGAAATGCGGATCCGCTGCCTTCGCCCTCTCGACGAACAACTGCACGGCGCCGTGCCGCATCAATGCCTCCGCGGCCTCGTCTTCTGCGTCCGGCACACCGAGCGACGGCACCTGGTAGATGTGCTCGCTTTGCGAACGCATCGGTTCACGACTGGTGGCGAGTACACAGGCGGCCGCGTTCGCGCTGAGCAATGCCTCGGTCATCCGCGTCGCGGCTTCGATCACGTGCTCGCAGTTGTCGAGGATCAGCAGCATCCGCTTCGTGCCGACTGCTGCGGCCACACGTTCGGCCGAATGGGCGCCGCTGGCGAGCGTCAGTCCCAGCGTGGTGGCGACGGTGACCGAGACGAGCTCCGGATCGGACAGCGGTCCGAGTTCCACCACCCAGACGCCATCGGTGAACCGCGGCTGCAGACGGCGCGCGACTTCGAGAGCCAGCCGCGTCTTGCCGATGCCGCCGGCCCCGGTGAGCGTGATCAGCCGATGCTGGAAGACACGATCCGTGACCGTCGCGAGTTCGGATTCGCGGCCGATCAGATCGGAAATCGGCTGCTGCAGATTGGTCGGAGGCAACGTTGTCGTTGCAGACGGTGCCGCCGGGCGAGGTTCCGCGGCAAACCGGTAGCCGCGGCCGGCGATGGTCCGGATCAGATCGCGATCGTCAGCCAGGGCACGGCGCAAGGCGGCGATCTGTACCTGAAGGTTGTTCTCTTCGACGACGCGATCGGGCCAGACGCGGGCGATCAGCGCCTCTTTGCCGACGACCGCACCGTCGGCTTCGATCAATGCCAGCAGCACGTCGAACGCGCGTCCGCCCAACTCCACGGCCTGTCCGTCGAACAGCAGCTCACGCCGCAGCGGGATGACCGTGAACCGCCCGAACACGATGGGCGCGGCAGCTTGCACGTCGACTTTCATGGGCCGCGATTGTAGTGGACGTCGCGTCGCGATTGCCGCGGTCGCGGCGCGTGGGACACCACGCCGGCGCCGTCCAGCGACCGACCCGGCAGCAGCGAGCGCCGGTCGCGAATCTGTCGAAGCGGTCGGTTTCGACCACGGTCGCCGGCGCCCGCATCACGACGTTCGATAGCAGGTAGACGCGTGGCCCCGGTGTCGCGTCGACCTCTCGATAGCGTAAGGTCCGGGGGTCGCGCGGCGACTGACGGTGCACACGACGGCGATGTTCGGCGAACAACCGGGCCGTCGTGTTGTCCGAACGGGTTCTGCCCGTGCCCGCACGACGACCACGACCCATCCGGAACCCTCCGGATCCCGGCGGTCGTTCGCGCAACAGCGCGCAGTTCATTGCTACCACTCACCATAACGAGGAAACCACCATGTCGTTCAAATCGCGTCTTATGCTGGCCAGCCTGTGCGTGCCGGCCTTCCTCACCGCCAACTCCGCGTTGGCGCTCGATACCAAGCCCGTGCTGTCGCTGGATGTTGCGAAGAAGATGGCCGACGGCTGCGAAGCGAAATCGAAGGCCGAGGGCTGGAAGATGGTGATCAGCGTCGTCGACGACGGCGGCAATCTGAAGTACCACTCGCGCATGGACGGCGCCTTCCTCGTCAGCGTCAAGATCGCCCAGGGCAAGGCCGAAACGTCCGCGCGCGTGCCGGTTCCGTCGCGCAAATGGGGTGAGTTCGCGCAATCGGTGAAGGGACTCGATCTGGTGCCCGGCATGGTCAGCTTCGCCGGTGGTCTGCCGATCATGACGGCCGGTGGTGTCCACATCGGTGGCATCGGCGTGTCCGGTGGTTCGGCCGATCAGGACGAGGTCTGCGCGCAAGCCGGTCTCGACGC
>JAHCKV010000499.1 GCA_026125595.1 Burkholderiales bacterium
CGCCCAGTTGACGAACAGCGTCACGCCGATGCCGCGCCAGTGCCGGCGCACGGTGCCCAGCGCGCCGAAGTCCACCTTGACCAGCATCGGGATCACCATAATCCAGATCAGCAGGCCGACCGGCAGATTGACGTTCGCCACTTCCATTCGGCCGATGGTCTGGGAAGTGGCCGGGGCGACGAGACCGAGGGCAATGCCGGCGACGATGCACAGCAGGACCCAAACGGTCAGATAGCGTTCGAAGACATTCATGGGCAATGCCGCCGCGGCGACGGTGCCGTGCGGGCCGGCCTGGATCGACGTGCTCATCGTGTGCCGATATCGCGCAGTTCGCGCTGCAGGGACAGGGCGTCGAGTTTCGCCAGCGGCAACGACAGCAGCAGTTCGATGCGCCGCCGGAGGATCAAGGCGGCATCGAGAAAGACTTTTCGCCGGAACTCGTCGGCACCTTCGGCCGAAGCCGGGTCCGGCACGCCCCAATGGGCGGATACCGGCTGACCGGGCCACACCGGGCACGGTTCACCGGCTGCCGCATCACAGACCGTGAACACGAAATCGAGCCGCGGCGCATCGGGCTGCGCGAACTCCTGCCAGCTCTTGCTGCGATAGCCTGCGGTCGGAAACTGCAATCGTTCCAGCGTGGTCAGCGCAAGCGGATGCACTTCGCCTTTTGGATGGCTGCCGGCGGAGTGGGCCCGGAAGCGACCCTGGCCCAGCGCATTGAGCAACCCTTCCGCCAGAATCGAGCGCGCGGAGTTGCCGGTGCAAACGAACAGCACGTTGTAGACGGTATCGACCATCGCCAATCATCGAGAAGATGCGATCGGCGTCGGTGCGAGCCACCGCTGCGCAATCGCGGGGTTTCATGGGAGTGTGCTCAGCAGGTGGTGCATGCAACCGATTCGGTCAGCTCGCAGGGCTGCCCCTGACAACAGTGCTCGGTCAGATAGCCGAGCAGCGCCGTCATCCGCGGAAAGTCGGCGCGATAGATCAGATAGCGACCCTGCGGTTCGACGGTCACGAGACCCGAGTGGGCCAGCTCCTTCAGATGAAAGGACAGGGCGTTTCGCGCCACGTCGAGCTGGTCGGCCATGACACTGGGTGTCAGGCCACCGGGCCCGGCGACGACGAGCGCACGGAAGACCCGCAGGCGCTGGGTCTGCGCGAGGGCCGCGAGGGCGATGACGGCTTCGGTTTCGTCCATGATTCTACGATACAACGTTCGTTGAATTATTGTCCACTGTCGGTGGATCGAGCGATTACCTGCCCGCGACGTGTCCGGGGCTTCCGGTCAATCTCATGAAAATCATGAGGCCTCGTTCAGGGTTTTGCCGTGGCGCGCGATTCGGGGATCCGGACAATGGAGTCAAGCCGATCACACGGCGACCGTCCCTGAACATCACCCAACGAGGAGTGCGCCATGTGGACCAAACCTGAATACACCGAAATGCGTTTTGGCTTCGAAGTGACGATGTACATCGCCAACCGCTGATCGCGGTTCGAAGCTAGCAGCAAACGACGGGCGGACTGCGAAAGCGGTCCGCCGTTGTCATTGGGGCTGCGCGCGAGCGCAGCCCCTTTGTCGTGGGGCGGCCCACGACGCCGTCCGCAGCACCGGTCCGGGATGGATCGGTGCCAAGAACAAGTTGAAGAACACGTTGAAATGATTGGGGAGACTTCATGATGTTCCGCCGTAGCCGCCGTCGTCACGCCCGTTCTGCAGCCGCCGTCCTGCTGGCGGTGCCCGCTTTCGCTTCGGCCCAGACCGAGGCTGAAGATGCGCCACGAACTTCGCCCGTGGTGGTGTCGGGCACCCGTTCCGCGCAGCGTGCCTTCGATCTGCCCATGTCCATCGACCAGATCTCGGGAGAGCGCCTGAGGGAAGGGCAAGCCGGCGTGAACGCTTCGGAAGCCCTGATGACGATACCGGGCGTGGTGGCCAACAACCGTTACAACATGGCGCAGGACCTGCAGATCTCGATCCGTGGTTTCGGATCGCGCTCCACCTTCGGCGTGCGGGGCATCCGGCTCTATTCCGACGGCATCCCGCTGACCATGCCGGACGGACAGGGTCAGGCAGCGAACCTGGACCTGATGTCGGCCAAGAGCATGGAAGTGCTGCGCGGTCCGTTCTCGGCGCTGTACGGCAATTCGTCCGGTGGCGTCATCAGCGTCTTCACCGAGGATGGTCCCGAGAACTTCACCCTGCAGCCCTATGGTTTCTACGGCAGCTACGACACGTGGCGTACCGGGCTCAAGTTCGGGGGCACGGCCGGCAAGGTCAACTACACCTTCAACGTGTCCCGCTTCGAGACCAATGGCTACCGTGACTGGAGCGCGGCGCGGCGGGACCTCGCCAACGGTAAGCTGACGGTCGACATCGACGAGGACTCGCGCTTCACGTTGGTGATGAACTACCTGACGCAGCCGGATACGCAGGATCCGCAAGGGTTGACGCGGGCGCAGGTCGACCAGAATCCGCGGCAGGTGGGGGTCGTGAGTGGCAATCTCACGTCGCGCGACTACGGCGTGCGCAAGAGCATCGACAACGGTCAGATCGGCGCGCTGTACGAGCGGCGGCTCAACGATCAGAACTCCATCCGCGCGATGCTGTACGCGGGAGATCGTCAGGTTCAGCAGTATCTGGGCATCACGCCCGGCGCTCAGACGGCGGCGGGGAGTTCTGGCGGGGTCGTCGATCTGGACCGGCAGTTCTTCGGTACCGACCTGCGCTGGATCCATCGCAACCAGATCGCCAGCATGCCGTTGATGATTTCTGTGGGGGTGAACTACGACCGTCAGAACGAGAACCGCAAGGGCTGGAACAACTTTCTGGGCACGTTCAACGCGCCGACACAACTCGGCGTGCAGGGGCTCCTGCGGCGCAACGAAGACAACGTGGTCTACAACTTCGACCAGTACATCCAGGCGGAGCTGGCCCTGACCCCGAAGTGGCTGCTGTCCGGCGGCGTGCGCAACAGCGAGGTGCGCTTCTCCAGCACGGACT
>JAHCKV010000005.1 GCA_026125595.1 Burkholderiales bacterium
GGCAAGCGCGGCGCCCGGGCCAGGGCGGTCAGCACCGCCTGCTGCATGACCTGCATGGGTTGGGCCGAGCGCTCCTGCACCGCCACCAGCAACGGATCGAAGTGCACGGTGACCGAACCATGGGCATAGACCACGTCGGTGACGCCGGGAATGGGGCGCGCGAGCAGATGTTCGGCGGCGGCCCGGACACGGTCGGCCAGCTCGCCCTTGGGCGCGCGGTGGAATTCCACCACCAGCGCCCTGTCACCCAGAGGAGCGCACCGCAGGTCATCGATCGGCGCGGTCATGGGCGACGCGGCAACAGACGATCCAGAACCCGTCGTGCATACCGCGCTTCGATACGGAGCCGATGCCCACCCTGCAGCGTACGCAGCGCATCGAGCCGGCGCAGTTCCCGCAGCCGCGCGACTTCCGGCGGCACCAGGCCGGCGTTCTTCAGCACCCGGTTCATGACGCGTACGTCTTCCGGCAGCAGCGGATCCGCGTCGTCGAGCGCCAACGGCGCGCCGGCACCGGGCAACCGCTCGAACTCCCCGCGCGCCTGAGCTTCGGCGATGCGCTGCTCGGCGATGACTTCGAACAGCAGCATCGGTGTCGCTCCCCCGCCCCCGCGTTTTCGATGGGAAAGATGATAACCGTGCCCCGGCGGACCGCCTACCGCCGCCTATAATCGGCCGACGGGACCCTGCGCGAGCCTCGAGTCCGCCGCCCGCACACAGAACAGAAGCACAATGAGGAGAGGAGCTTCGATGAATCCGATGTCGCTGCGTTTTCAGGGACTGTTGGCGGCGTTGCTCGCCACGGCCGTCACGCTGGTCCATGCCGATCCGCTGCCCCGAGCCACACCCGAATCGGTGGGACTGTCCGGGCCCCGCCTAGAACGCATCGGCGCGATGCTGCATCAGTGGGTCGACAAGAAGGAGATCCCCGGCGCGGTGATCATGATCGCCCGCCACGGCAAGCTCGCCTACGTCGAGACCGTCGGCTTGCGCGATGCCGGCAAGGGCGCGCCGCTGGCCGAAGACAGCCTGTTCCGGTTGTACTCCATGACCAAGCCGATCGTCAGCATCGCGGCGATGTCGCTGGTCGAGGAAGGCCGGCTGGCCGTCAACGAACCGATCTCGAAGTATCTGCCCGAGTTCAAGGACATGAAGGTCGCGACCGAGGTCTTCGATCCGGTCACCGGCACGCAGATCTACACCACGGCTCCGGCGAAGCGCCCGATCACCGTGCAGGATCTGCTGCGCCACACTTCCGGGCTGACCTACGGTGCCCCGCTGAACGAGCGGACGCAGGTGCAGCGCATGTACCGCGACGCGGGTATCTGGTCGCAGAAATGGGTGCTGGCGGATTTCACGAAAGCGCTGGCGCAGTTGCCCCTGATGTACGAGCCCGGCACGACCTGGGAATACGGGCACTCGACCGACGTGCTCGGCCGCGTCGTGGAGGTCGCCGCCGGCAAGACCCTCGATGCCGTACTGGCCGAACGGATCTTCCAGCCGCTGGGGATGCGCGACACCGCCTTCAATCTGCCGGAAGGCGGCGTCGACCGACTGGCGCAGCCGCAACCGGACCCGTACACCGGCAAGACGCCGGACCTGCTCGATTTCACGCAGCACCAGACGTTCTTCGCCGGCGGCCACGGTTTGGTCGGCACCGCCGCGGACTACCTGCGCTTCGTCGAGATGCTGGTCGAAGGCGGTACGCTCGACGGCACCCGCGTGCTGGGTCCGCGCATCGTCGACTACGTCGCGTCGAACCATCTGCATGGCGGCATCGCGCTCACGCCGAGCTACCTGCCCGGCCCCGGATACGGTTTCGGCCTCGGATTCGGCGTCCGTCTCGAGCGCGGGCAATCGCCGCAACCGGGCTCGGTGGGCGACTACTATTGGGGCGGATATGGCGGCACCGCGTTCTGGATCGATCCGAAGGAGAAGATGGTCGTCGTGTTCATGACCACGGAGCCTACGCGCCGCAACCACTACCGCGCGATCCTGCGGGATCTCGTCTACGCGGCGATCCTCGACTGATGGGACGCGCCGCCCGCATCGGCCTGCTCCTGCTGCTGCTCGCGGCGGGACCGGCCGTGGGCGGCGTCGAGGACAGCGAGCGGGCAGTTCTGCTGGTGGCATCGCCGCAGATGCTCGATCCGAATTTCGCGCGGACCGTCGTGCTGGTGTCGTTTCCGCAAGACGTCGGGCCGATGGGCGTGGTCCTCAACCGGCCGGTGGGCGCCACGCTCGGGGACATCCTGACTGACCGGCCCGATCTGCGGGAACGCCGGGATCCGCTGTTCTTCGGGGGTCCGGTCGAACCCGACGGCATCCTGTTCGTGTTCCGTGCACCGGAACATCCGTTGCGCGCACTGCCGGTCGTCGACGACCTCTATTTCTCCGGAGACGGCACCCTGTTCGACGAGGTGGCCCGTGCCGCAGACGGCGCGCGACAGCGTCGTTTCTTCGCCGGCTACGCCGGGTGGGCCGTGGGGCAGCTCGATGCGGAAGTCGCGCGCGGTGACTGGTACGTGTTGGACGTCGATGCCGACACCGTGTTCGATATCGCCGGCACCCCCGATCTGTGGGCCCGGTTGCTGCAACGCGCCCGCGCCACGACGGCCGTCGCCGCGCCGGTTGTCAGGTGCGCGGCGACCCGCTAACGTCGGACGATTCGTTTCCTTCCTCGACGGTCGATGTCCCTTTCGCCTCTCCGCGGCGTGCTGGCGACCGCGGCGCTGATCCCCTCCGGCCTGGCGGCCCTGTCGCTCGCCGATCGGGATCCCTCGGGCCCGACATGCGACAGCTTCACGGTGGCAGACGTCACCGCGCACGCGTTCTCCCGACCGGCGCCGACGCTGGACGGGCACGGTCAGCACCGGTTCGCGGAAGGCGCCGCAGCGCTGCAGCAGCGCTGGGTCGTCGCACCGTCCGCGTTCGGCCGCTGGGGTCGGGGACCGACGTCGAACGGTGAGGCCTGCGGCGACTGCCATCCAGGCCACGGTCGGGGCCGCCCACCGGCGCATCCGGACGAACCGGCGGTATCGCTGCTGGTCCGGCTGTCGATTCCCGCCATCGTTGCCGGATCGCCCCCTCTGCCGCATCCGGCGTACGGGTTTCAGTTGCAGCGGCAAGGCACCCTCGGACGGGTTCCGGCCGAAGGTCAGGTCTTCGTGCACTGGCGGGCCCGCAGCGTGATGCTGGACGATGGCGAGGCAGTGATCCTGCGCGAACCGCGGATCGAGTTGCGTGAGTTGGCCTTCGGGCCCATCGGTCCGGAAACGCTGCGGTCGGCGCGAATCGCACCGCCGCTGATTGCGCCGGGATTGCTGGAGGCAGTACCCGAAGCGGCATTGCTGGATCAGATGCGCCGCGATGTCGGCGACGGGATTCGCGGCCGATTGAACCGGATCGGCGCTGCCGCCGGCCGGTTCGGCTGGAAAGCGACGCAACCGACGTTGGTGGACCAGGTCGAAGCGACGTTTCACGAAGACTTCGGCGTGACCTCCGCCCGATTCCCGCTTCAGAACTGTCCGGCGATCCAGATCGATTGCCGGGCCGAGCCAGCACCCGCCGGACCGGAACTCACGCCGGATCTGCAGGCGGCCATCATCTTCCATCTGCGCTCGCTGGCAGCACCCGCCCGACGTGATGTCGCCGACCCGCAGGTGCGCCGCGGCGAAGCCGTGTTTCGGGCGATCAACTGTATCGGCTGCCATGGGGCCGAACTGCGGACCGGCCCACTCGACGGACTGCCGGCAATGCAACCACAGACGATCCGACCGTGGACCGATCTGCTGCTGCACGACATGGGGGACGGCCTCGCCGACGGGCGGCCGGACGCCGAGGCTGGTCCGCGGGACTGGCGCACTGCGCCGCTGTGGGGGCTCGGTCTGAGCGCCACCGTCAACGGCCATACCGGCCTGCTGCACGATGGTCGCGCCCGCTCACCCGAAGAAGCGATCCTGTGGCACGGCGGCGAAGCGACCGCGGTGCGCCACCGCTACACCGCATTGCCGAAAGCCGATCGCGCTGCGCTGCTTCGGTTTCTGGAGTCGCTCTGAGGCGCTCGCCCCATCACCGGATCACCGGGCGTCTGCGGATGGGGCTGGCGATCGTGTCCGCCCTCGTCGCGATATCGACCCACGCCCAGGAACGGTCACCACAGCCACGGGGCGAACTGATCGATTGGACCTACGCCTCGACGTTCGGCACCGGAATCTACAACGTCGGCGGACGGACAGTGACCGTGTTTCGCGTCCCGTTCAGCCACCGGTTGCGGATGCCCGACGACGACCAGTGGGGCATCCGCCTCAAAGCGCCCGTGACCGTCGGGCTCTACAGCCTGGATCGTCCCATCGGCGATCTGTTCGACGATAACTTTGCGACGGTGTCGGTGCTCCCCGGCATCGAGTTCGAGAAGGAGATCCTGCCGAACTGGACGCTGCGCCCGACGGTTTCGTATGGCCTCGGCCAGGATGTGATCCAGGGCAACTGGTCCCAGATCTGGGAGATCGGCGCTCGCAGCCTGTATCGCATTCCCCTGCGGCAGTCGGAACTCTCGATTTCCAACGCCATGCTGTACAGCGGCAACCGCGCGTCCGATGGTGTTCGGCAAAACTACGGTGTCTTCGCCACGGGTTTCAACTTCATCGTCCCGACGGGCAAGCGTCTGCTCGACCGTCCGAGCAATATCGGCGTACACCTTATTCACTACCTGTTCTTCAACCAGGTGGATTTCTTTCTGCAGTCGGAGGGGCGGAAAACGGTTGCGCAGCAGTACGAAGTCGCGTTCTCGTTCGGTACCTACACGCCGATCAAGGTGCTCGGCATCGATTTCGATCGGATCGGTGTCGGCTTCCGGACCGGCCAGGACTTCTACGCCATCCGGATCTTCACCGACTTCATTTTCTAACGGCGCGCGCTACCGGCCACCGCAACGAAGCCGGTCTCCGTACGGCGACAATCCACCACAGCTTGTTGCGACGCCGCACCGAAGTTCGTTGCCGATCAAGGAACTAGAGGACTAGGATCGACTCACAACACCCATGATCCGGGTCATGAGAATCGCACCCCTGCACGACGGAGGCGGCCATGTGCTTCGAATTCGAATGGCTTTATTGGGCTCAACTCGCACAGGAAGAAGATCGGCGCCGTGAACAATTGAAGCGCGATGCCGACGCATCGCTCGTCGCGGTGGATGTTCGTCTCGCCCGCCGGGACCCGCAACGTTCCGCAGTCTCGGAATCTCCCATTCCGATCGTTTAGCCAGGTCCGACCCTGGCTCCCGATGCCCCAATCTCGCTGGGGCCGCTGAATATCGTGCGTCGTCGGGAACTTGAATCCACCGTTGCAAATCCATCGTATCAACCCCATGTGGTAACGTGGAAGGCAGCGAACGGGCTCCCGGCACCGCCGCACCCCTCATTTATTTCAAGCGGTCACGTCACTTTCAGGTCGATCAGGAGATGAACATGAACAAGTTGATTGCCGTCTCGCTCGCGGGTCTTTTCGCCGCGACGACACATTCGGCGTTTGCAGCAGATAGCGAGAAGTTTGGCCGCGAAGCGGATCAAGAGAAGTTTGGTCGCGAAGTCGAAGGCGAGAAGTTCGGTCGCGAAGCGGACAAGGAAAAGTTTGGCCGCGAAGCCGACAAGGAGAAGTTCGGTCGCGAAGCGACTTCCACGGAAGCCGCGCAGGCCGCCAAGTCGCCGGTCAAGCAGTAAAGGCTGGATCCCTCCCGCCGCGATTCATTCGTGGCGGAGCGACGACAACGGCAGGGAGATCCCTGCCGTTGTCGTTTTCGTGACACGCAAGCACCGCCCGTGCACCGAGACGCCCTCTACCTCGGCAGCGGTTCCACCGCGTCAGCGGCCCGCTACAGTCCTTTCTCCAGCTCGACCAGCAAGTCCCGCAGATGCGCGGCCGTATCCCGGCTTCGCACCTTCGGCAACGCACGCTCGATCCGGGCGCCGAGATCCATGATGCCGGTACGCAGACTCGCCCGAAACTCGCTCGGGTGACGGCGCCCGGTCTGGTACTGGTCGGCGATCTCGAGTAGCGGCGACGTGACGTGGGCCGCCAGTTCCCGCTGACGCCCCGCACGGATGATCCGGGTCGCCGGATGACCGTCGATCTCGTCTTCCACACTGTTCGACGGCCCCGATTGTGCAGGATGAGGGACCTTGCCCGACCCCGCCAGCAGCAGTCTCACATACGTGCGCTGCAGATTCCGGCGATACAGATTGATCTGTGGACTCGCGGCATCCAGTTCGACAAACAATCCGGCATTCAGATCCTTCAGCATGTCGACGCCGACGTACCCGCGACGTCCCTCGGACTCCAGTTCCTTCGCCTCCGCCATCCGGGCGAAGACCCGCGGCGACAGCAGGCGCTCCAGCACGAGCGCATTCGAACCTTGCAATGCATCGCTGCCGCCGGCTGGCGCAAGCCGCATCAGGATGTCCGGATCCAGCAGCAGATCGGGCATCGTGAATGCGCGCTCGATGAGGAACTTCACGGCTTCGCGCTGCCGCTCCGCCGGCACCGGCTCAAAGGGGACCGGCCCCCGCCCCGCCTGATAGCGCGTCTCCTCGACGCCGCCGATGATCTTGCCGACCGCCTGCAGTTGATGGGTGCGCAGCACGAGCAACGCGTAGTACATCTCCGCGAGCTTCGAGTAGTCCTTGCCGGTATGGGTGGTCGCCGGCAGGATGTGGTTCATCACGCGGTCGACATTCTTCAGTCCCAGATCGGCGGCGGCGATCGCATCGCTGCCCAGTACCTGCGTGGTCACCGTGGGATCGCTTCTCGCGGCGACATCTTCCCCGCCGAAGCGCAACATCGGATCTTCGATCTGGCGCGCCGCCATGCGGTCGAGCATCGGCCATTCGTCGTCCGACATCATCGCGTCGAACTGCCGATAACCCCAGTCGATCGCGAAGTAGTCGTAGGGGCCGAACTTCGGCAGCATCGCCGCCCCGTCGCCCGGCTGCGCGACGTAGTTGAAGCGTCCATACGACATGATCGACGCCGTGGTGCCCCACTTCGCCGTCCAGGCCGGGTCGCGCAACTGCTCCACCGAGATCGCGGACGGTGCCTTCAGGTTGTGACGCAGGCCCAGCGCATGGCCGACCTCGTGGGTCGCCACGTAGAGCAGCAGCTCGCCCATCAGATCGTCCGGCAGCGGCAGCCGCCGTGCGCGCGGATCCACCGCCGACGCCTGGGTGAAATACCAGGTTTCGACCAGCTTCAGCACGTCGTGCCAGAAGATCGCGTGGGACGAGATCACCTCACCGCTGCGCGGATCGAGCACCGCGGGACCCATCGCATTCTGCCGGCCGCTGGGGGTCCAGCGGATCACGTTGTAGCGGACATCCTCCGGATCCCAGTCCGGATCTTCGGTTTCGCTCGGTGCGTCGAGGGCGATGATCGCATTGCTGAAACCGGCATCGAGGAACGGTCCCTGCCACGCCTCCACGGCCCGCTTCAGATAGGGCCGCCACTGATCCGGCACTTCGCGGCTGATGTAGAACACGATGGGTTGCACCGGATCCGACACAGCCTCTTTCGGAAACCGCTTTTCCAGTCGGTAGCGATTGATGAAACCGCGTCGCACCTTGATCTGTTCGGTCGTGCCGTAGTCGTCGAAGTAGGTCGCGAAATAGCCGACGCGCTCGTCGAAATAGCGGCCCTTCATCGGCCGTTCAGGCAGCAGCAGCAGGCTCGCGTGGAATACGAATCCCAGATCGGTCAGCGTCGGACTGTTGTCGTCCTCCGAGGATTTGCGCCGCTCCTTCTCGTCGGGCATCCAGGTCTGATAGAACCGGAATTCGATGTTGCGAGGAAATGCCTTCACGTTCTGGATATACGACCGCTTCGGATCGATGCCCGCCATGCGGAAATGGGCCTTGAAATCGGTCGCGAAACCTTCGGGCACGTCGGTCGCGAACAGTCCGGTCACATCGATGATCGGCGCACCGTCGCGCCCTTCGTCCATGGCATCGAACGTCTTGATCACCCGGTTCAGTGAAGCCGCTTCCACGGCCCGTGCGAGGTTGGGCGTGTTCGGCGCCCACATCTCGTAGGTGACGGTCTCGAGATAGACGCGGTTGCCCCGCTGGATCCAGCGCACCACCAACGTCGATACGACCGAACCGGGCGCGACGAAGTCGGTGCCGGTGGACAAAGCCGCGAACTCGATGTTGAACAACATGTCGCGCCCGAGCATCGCAGGCGGAATTTCAAGGAACACGTGATCGCACACCACGTGGACCGTCAACATGCCGGGCAACGTCCGCATGTTCTGGGGCATGTTGGGCCGGCACGACTCGACCGTGCTGGCATTCATGGCGGCGCCGGCTGCGCCGACCCACAGCAACAACACGGTGATGGCGAAACGAAGGGTTCGGATCATCGAAAGCTCCGGTGAAACCGGTGGACGGGCCAGAATGCTACCCGAAGCCTCGCGCGAACAGCGCCGGCAACGAGGTCGCACGCAAGGAGGGTACATGCAGCTCATCACGTGGAATGTGCAATGGTGCCGTGGCGTGGACGGACACGTCGATCCGGCGCGCATCGCCCGCGTCGCCGGAGGGCTCGCCGATTTCGACGTCCTTTGCCTGCAGGAAGTTGCGATCGGATTCGCCGGATTGCCGGGCAGCCGGGGGGAGAATCAGGTCGAGGCGCTGGCCGCCGCGCTTCCCGACCATCGCATCTTCTTCGCGCCGGCCACGGACCTCGACACCGGAGACGGCTGCCGCCGCCAGTTCGGCAACGCGATCCTGACCCGCCTGCCCGTGCTTCAAGTATTGCGTCACACGCTGCCGTGGCCGGCCGACGCCACCGTCCCGAGCATGGCGCGCGTTGCGCTGGAGATTGTCGTGCAGACGCCATCCGGCACGGCGCGGATCGTCACGACCCATCTCGAGTACTACTCCGCACGGATTCGCGCCGCGCAGGTCGAGGCATTGCGCCGGCTTCACGCGGAAGCCTCGGATCACGCCAGGACGCCGCGGCCGTCCGCGGAACCTGGGCAACCGTTCGATGCGGTGGCACGGCCGGTGACCGCCGTGCTGTGCGGCGATTTCAACTTCACGCCCGCCATGCCGGAGCACGCGGCACTGACGGCACCGTTCGACGACGACACGCCATCGCTCCACGACGCGTGGCGGGCGCTGCATCCTCGGGTGCCACATCCGCCGACCGTGGGCGTTTTCGATCACAGCATGCCGCCGTCGACCTGGGACCACGTGTTCGTGACTAGCGATCTGCTGTCGCGACTGCGACGAATCGAGGTCGACAGCCGGGTCGACGCATCCGATCACCAACCGGTGCTGCTGGAATGGCGCTGATGCGATGGATCAAGTCATGGACAGCGCCGCGTCGATGCGGCGCAGTTGGGGCACCATGCCCACGGCGGAAAGCCGTGACCGCAATGCGCGCAACTCCGTGAACAACGCCTCGCTGCGGTCGCCTTGCTCGAACCGCGACAGCGCGATGCCCCGCGTCACGATCAGATCGCTCCACGGCAACGGCTCCGGTCCGATGTAGGCGGCCAGGGCGCGGGCATAGTCCGCGGCCCGGGCGGGTTGTCCGTGGTCCAGCGCGATGTCGATTCCGTAGTCGTAGAAGTGCGTGTAGTTGTGGCTCACGCAATCGCCGGCAAGCAGACGCTCGCCTTCGACGAGCGCCCGTTCCCGTGCTTCCGGCGTCGACGCGATCCGCGCCCGGGCAACGAGGATGATCGGACCGGAATACGCCAGCGAAGCGGGCGCGATCAGATCCCACGCCCGTGCCAGCATCCCGTCCAGATCTTCATCGATGGCACCGGCGCCCCACAGCGCCATCACCACATTGGCCAGACCGTCCGCTTCGAACCGGCGCGCCCCGAGCCGCTGCGCCAGTTCGATGCAACGCCGGCCACAGGCCTGCGCCGTGGACCAGTCCCCGGTGATCAGCGCGACTCCGGCAGCGATGTCCTCGACCAGCACTTCGGCACGCCAGTCACCGATCGAACGGGCCAGCGTGCGCGTGCCGTCGAGATGCGCCATCGCCGCGACGAGCTCGGTGCGGTAGGCGCAGGTATAGGCGAGCATCGGGCGGTTCGCGATCTCGACCCGCGTCAGGCGCCGGGCCTGGGCCAGCTCGACGCAGTTTCCGAAGTACCGGTGGGCCGTGGCGAACCGGCCAATCAGGTAATAGGCATCGCCCAGACCGCCGAGCGCACTGGCCTGCAGGTCGACGGCCCCGGCACCTTCCGCCAGATGCAGCGCCCGTTCGTAGGCTGTCCGGCAGGCTTCAAGTTGCCCTAGAGGAAAACAGGCGCTGCCGCGCAGCAACTGGACCCGCGCAGCGGCCCGGGCATCCTGGATCCGGTCGGCCAGAAGCGCTGCCTCCTGCAGCACATCGAGTGCCTCTTGCTGGCGATCGAGCACCCGCAGCACCGCAGCCACGCCGATCATCGCGCGGCAGCGTCCGGCGTCGGACCGCGCCGCCGCGATCGCCTGGCGATAGCGTGCTTCGGCGGCGACCATCGCACCACCATCCGCCATCGCTTCGGCCGACAAGCACAGCAACTCGACCTCGAGCCCGGGATCGGGCGCGCAGGCCAGGCCCCGGTCCGCGAGCATCAGCGCGCGGTCGCTGCGGTGGCGCTCGGCCTCGTGCAACGCCGCGTCGCGAAATGCCCGCGGTGCCTGCGGATCCCGCGCACCGGCGAGATGTTCCGCCTCGAGCGCCGGGTCGCGGGGGGCGAACCATGTGGCGGCGCGTCGATGCAGCGCGAGTCGGGTCTCGTTCAGGATCGATGCCAGTACCGCCTCGCGGATCAACGCGTGCGTGAATGCCCATCCCTCCTCTTCTTCGCGCAGCAGTTGTTGCGCCACCAGCGCCGCGCCGTCGAACGGTGCGCCGTCGAGCACCCAGTGCAGCGCTGCGCGGGACATGTGCTGTCCCAGCACGGCTGCCGCGCGCAACGCGTGCCGTTCGGCGGGACCGAGCACGTCCACCCGCGCCAGCACGACGTTCTGGATCGAACCCGGAATCCGGCTCCGCTGTTCGCTGCCGAAGCGCAGCAACTGATCGAGGAACAGCGGGTGGCCCTGGGCCCGTGTCACGCAGTCCTGCAGGAACGCAGCGTCGTCGATGCCGTAGGCCCATGCCAGACGCAGGGCTTCGTCCGGCGCCATCGGGGTCAGCTCGATGCGCCGGTGCAACGCCGACGGTGTGGCATGCCATGGATCGGTGTCGGCAGGGGGGCGCGGGCGCGTGGTCACCATGAGCAGGAGCGGAAGGCGGGCGACACTGCCGCACAGCGCGCCGATCAGGTCGCTCGTCCGCGCATCGGCCCAGTGGAAATCCTCCACCGCCAGCACCAACGGCAACTGGTTCGCCGCCACGGCGACCACCTGCAGCAGAGCTTGCCGGCGCGCCTCGGCCCGGACGCCGTCGTCCATCGCGTTCCACAACGCCGCGGCGCGCTCCGGCAACGGGATGTCGAGCAGATCGGCCAGTGCCGTGCGCCGCTCTGCCGCGATGCGGTGCCGATCGATCGCGTGGTCGAGGGCCCGCCCGCGGGAGAAGGCATCGCCCTGGGAATCGATGTCGAGCAACCCGGACAGCAGCACGCGGACCGGATCCGCCGCAGCGCCGCCGCCGAAATCCAGCACGCGCGCGAAATGCACCGCGAAACCCAGTGTCGCGGCCCGCTGCAAGCCCTCGGCCAGCAACCGCGTCTTGCCGATACCGGGCTCGCCGACCACCGTCAGGACCAGGCCCTGGCCCGAGTCCGTGATCTGCCGGAACGCGCCGTGCATCTGCGCGAGTTCGCGGCTGCGACCCGCGAAGGCGACCGAGCGGTCCCGGGTGACGCGGCCGATCCCGCGCAACCGCCACAGGCCCAACGGTTCCACCAGTGCAGCGATGCGGGCATTCGGCAACGGTTCGGCATCGACCCGATCGGACACGGCGTTCAGTACGGTCTCGGCGATCCAGATCTCGCCGGGTTGTGTCACTTCGAGAATACGGCCCGCGACGCTGACCGGCCCGCCGGTCACCGTGAACTGCCCGGCCTCCCACGCTGCGATCGCGCGGCCGCTGGCGACCCCGGCGCGCACCTGGAGACCGGGCGCATCGGCCGCGGCCCACGCCACTGCCGGCAGATCGCGCAGCGCGAGCGCCGCGTGCAGTGCTCGCAACGCATCGTTGCCGTGGGCGACGGGCGCACCGAACACCATCATGACGCGCGCACCGATGAAATTGGTCAGCATGCCGCCGAAGGCCGTCGCGACACCGCGAACGGCTTCGCGATAGCGCGTCAGAAAATCGTGGACCTGCTCCACATCCTCGCTCGAAGCGAACGCCGTGAACCCGGCCAGATCGGACAGGACGATCACCGTTTCGCGAGCGCCCAGCGCCGCGGCCCTGGGTTCCGGCGATGCCGGTTCCGACGCCGCGAGGGCTGTTGTCGGTGTGACAACCCCGGGCTTGCGCCGGGCGTCGACGATCTGCGCATGCAGCGCCTCGGTCTGGGCATCGGGCCGCACGCCGAGTTCAGTGGCCAGCAGCGCCCGGCAACGCTGATACTGGCGCAGTGCCTCTGCGGGACGTCCCAGATGAAGATAGGACTGCATCAACCGGCGGTGAGTATCTTCGCGCAACGGATCCAGCGCCAGCAGACGGGTGGCATTTTCGGCAGCGCGGCCATAGGCCCCCGCGGCGCACAGCCGCTCGACCAGCTCGGCACCGATGCCGGAAGCCAGCGTCCGGAGCCGCTCGTTCTCGGCATGGCGCCAGTCGTCGAATCCGGGCGCCTCCACCCGCAACCCTGCCAGCAGTTCGCCGCGGTAGAGCCGCAATGCCTGTTCGAGCACCTCGTCAGGCTCCGCGCCGCCGAGGGCTTCGAGCTCCCAGACGTCCACAGTGGCCACGGCCGCGGTCAGCGCGACCAGCTCCGAATCCGAATCGACCAGCGGAGCCGCCCGGCGAATCGCGGCCAACGCCTGGCGCAGACTGGCGCGTGCCTGCGCCTCGTCACCCTCGGGCCACAGCAGTGCCGCGATCCGGTCGCGGGGCACCGAGCGCGTGCGCGCCAGCGCGACATAGGCGATGAGCGCCCTCGCCTTCCGCGGCAGCGATGCTTCCCGCAACGGGGTGGGCGCGCTCAATTCGAAGCCGCCGAGCAGGTGAATTCGCAGCGATTCCAAGGACGGTCTCGACATCGATACGCTGCGGATTGTAGGGCGCGCTGGACATCCCTGACCCCGCTTTCACGCCGTTTTCACGCACCGACGCACGCCGAACTCACGCTGGCGGCGTTCAATGACGCCATGCCAACCGGGTGAAGCCCGAGCGGCGTTCCGATCCCTTCCACCGACCGAGGATGTTTCCATGACCATCACAGACAGCACCGGTAACAGCCTGAGCACCGGCAACCGCGCCTCCGCAGACCGATATGACGCCGCCCTGACGCTGCTGCACGGCTACTTCGGCGATCCGCTGCTCGCGATCGACCGGACCCTGGCCGAAGACCCGGAATTCACGATGGGACATTGCTTCCGCGCCGCACTGATGGTGCTGTCCACCGAACGCGGCGCCGAGCCGATGCTGCGCGAATCGGTCGAAGCCGCCGAGCGCCTCGGCGCGACCGCCAACGACCGGGAACGCGCCCACATGGCCGCCGCCCGCGCCTGGCTCGAGGGCGATTTCGCCGGCTCGGTCCAGCGCTACGGCGAGATCGTGCAGAACCACCCGCGCGATGCGCTCGCGCTGCAGGTCGCGCACATCGGGGACTTCTTCCTCGGCCAATCGCGGATGCTGCGTGACCGGATCGCCGCAGTACTCCCCGCCTGGAACGCGAGCACACCCGGCTACGGGTTCGTGCTGGGGATGCATGCATTCGGCCTGGAGGAATGTGCCGAGTATGGGCAGGCCGAGGAAACCGGGCGGCGCGCGCTGCAGATCAACCCACGCGATCCGTGGGCGGTGCATGCGGTGGCCCATGTCATGGAGATGCAGGGGCGACAGCCCGAGGGGATCCGCTGGCTCGAAGACTCCGCCGGCAACTGGGCGCCGGACAACGGGTTTGCCTATCACAACTGGTGGCACCTGGCGCTGCTGTACCTGGATCTGGGAGACCACGCCCGGGTACTGAAGCTGTATGACGAAGCCATTCGGGCGGACGACTCGCAGATCGTGCTGCAGATGATCGATGCCAGCGCCATGCTCTGGCGCCTGCACCTGCGCGGTATCGACGTCGGCGATCGCTGGAAGCCGTTGCTGGCCGCGTGGACGCTGCGGATCGACGAACGCTACTACGCGTTCAACGACGCCCACGCGATGATGGCGTTCGCGGTCGGGCCGGGACGCCGGGAGTGCGCTCGACGTCTGATCGAGGCGCTGGAGCATCGCGTCGACGACGGCGGCACCAACGCGATGATGACCCGCGACGTCGGACTGCCGCTGCCGTGCGCTGGCCGCATTCGGTCGCGGGGACTATTCGCACTGCATGGAGCTGCTGCTGCCGATCCGGTTCATCGCCCATCGATTGGCGGCAGCCACGCACAGCGCGACCTGATCCATCTCACGCTGATCGAAGCCGCGTTGCGGGCGAACCGCACCTCGGTCGCGCGGGCGATCGCCGATGAACGGGTTCACGACAAACCGTCCAGCCCGTTCAACTGGAACCTGCTGTCCCGCGCTCGCGACCTCGGTGCCGATGCGGCCGGCGCTGCGGAAGCGAATCAGCACGCGCTGGACGTCCGCTCGAACGCCACAGCCAGACTGCGGGCGATGCTCGCCGTGGCTGCCTGAATGGCGGCGTGGCAACCGCTGCGCCACCGCAATGCCGACGGCTTCGAACCGGAGCCGTCGGGCCCGACCCGATCCCGTTCACATTCCTGGAGATGAAAATGTCAATGTCGAAGAAAACCCGTTCCACGCAGGCCGTCGCGGCAGCCGCGACCGTGTTCGTCGTCGCGATGATCGCCAGTCCGGCCGAAGCGCGTGCAACCACCCAACCGGACACCGTGCACCTGAGCTGCTCGCAGCTGACGGCGCAGGGCGATGGCGTGCCCGGGGAAGGTCGCTGCGCGCGGCAACCGGATCAGAACGCCGACTGGAGCACGGCGGGTCGCCCCGGCCGCGATACCGTCTTCCGCGGCCCGCGCGACTGATCCGTCGCCCATCCCGATCGGGGGAAATGCCATGCATCGGTTGCCCATCCGCGGCGGAACGGCAGTGGTGGAGGACACGGGCCACGGAGCCCCCGTGATCCTGATCCACGGCAGCGCCGGTTCCCGCCTTCAGTGGACCCGACTCACCGCGCGGCTGAGCACCCGCTACCGGGTGCTCGCCCCCGACCTCACCGGTTACGGCGGAACCTCGTGGCCGGCTGTCGTCGACGGCACCGTAGCCGATGACGATGTCGCATTGCTGCAGGATCTGCTGGCATGGGTCGATGAACCGGTGCGGCTGGTCGGCCATTCGTATGGGGCATGCGTCGCCGCGATCGTGGCACGGCAGATGCCGGAGCACGTCACCCGGCTCGTGCTGATCGATCCAGCCGCATTTCATTTGCTGCGTCGGACCGGTGATGCGGCCTGGCCGGAGATCCGCGACGTGGCCCATGCCCACATGGAAGCGGCCTGGAAAGCCGATTTCGCGGGCTGCGCGCACCGGCTGATGCGGTACTGGATCGGCGCCGACGCCTGGACGGCGCTGTCACCGGATCGCGCGGCACTGGTCGTGAAGGCGATGCACAAGGTCGCGCTCGAATGGGTCGCAGCGTTCGAACTGGACGAGGATCCGGAGGACTACGCGCAACTGGCGATGCCGACGCTGCTGATCTGCGGTGCCGATACGACGCGCGCGGTTCGTCGCGTCGTGGACCTGCTGCATGCCGCCATTCCCGGCAGTGAACGGGTGGATGTCGTCGGGGCCGGGCATCTGGCGCCGTTCACCCATGCGGACACGGTCAACCTCGCCATCGAACGCCATCTGCACCGTGGGACGGCGGACAGAACGGCGGGCGCCGGTCGAAACGGCGGCGGCACGCCGACCTACGGGCGCTGCGACAACCAATCGGTGGCCGTATCGGCCGACAGCGGCTTCGCGTAGAAATACCCCTGGCCTTTGTCGCACCCGAGCTCGGTCAGCGCAGCGGCCTGACCTTCGGTTTCGATGCCCTCGGCCACGGTATTCATGCCGAGACTGAGCGCTACGCGCACGGTGGCTTCGATGAGCACGCGATGATGGGCGCTGGTCTCGACCTGACTGACGAACGATCGGTCGATCTTGACCACGTCGACGGGCAGTTGATGCAACGACGCCAGTGACGAATAGCCGGTACCGAAATCATCGAGTGCCAGCGTCAGGCCCAACGCCTTCAGCTCGTGCAGGCGGCTCTGGATCTGCATGTCCTGGGCGGCCAGACTTTCGGTGACTTCCAGCTGCAGGCTGTCCGGTGGCAGTCCGCTGGCGTCGAGGGCACACCGCACCTGATCCACCAGTTGCGGTTCCGTCAGTTGTGCGCGGGACAGGTTGACCGACAAGATCCGCGGTGCGCGCGGCCCCAGCGAGCGCTGCCACGCCACGAACTGATGACACGCCTCTTTCAACACGAACTCGCCCAGCGGCCCGATCAAGCCCGTTTCCTCGGCGATTTCGATGAATTCGATCGGCGGAATCGCGCCCCGCAGCGGGTGGCGCCAACGCACCAGCGCTTCGACCCCCGCGCACGCGCCGCCGGCTAGGCCAACGATCGGTTGGTAGACGACGAACAGCTCATCTTCGGCCAGCGCCCGTCGCAACTCGGCTTCGACACTGCCGCGACGGGCGGCGCGCACCTTCATCGCCGGCTCGAACACGCAGTACCGCGCCCCCCCGATACGCTTGGCCTCGCGCATCGCGGTACTGGCATCCTGCAGCACCGAATCCGGATCGCCGACAGCCTGCGCCCGCAACACGACACCCATGCTCACACCGACATGGACCTGGTGATCGCCGATGCCGTAGGGCTTCGACAACGCGTCGATCAGTCGCTGCGCGATGCGGTGTACATCGTCCGCGCGGCGCAGACCTTCCAGCACGACGACGAACTCGTCACCCCCGAGGCGGGCCGTCGTCGGCGGCGTTCCGCGGGCGACCACATCGCTGGGGCGCACCATGCCGCTCAATCGTCCGGCCATCAGACGCAACAATTGGTCACCGACCGCAGCACCGAGCGTGACATTGACGCGGCTGAACCGATCCGCGTTGACGAACAGCACGGCGAACGCGTATTCCGGATCTTCATGGGCGCTCGCCAGAGCACGGGCAATGCGCTCGAGCACCACGGCACGGTTCGGCATGGACGTCAGGCTGTCGGTCCGGAGTCACGTCCCGCAGTTGTGATGCGAGCCGCTGCTGCTCCTGCTGAACCGCCAGCGTGACGCCGGTCACGCTGGCCATCAGCGTCGCGTCGTCCAGTTTGAGCAGGTTGATGTCCAGGATCTGCGACGACGTTCCGGCGCATCCTCAGGCGCCGACGGACACCCGCAACGATTCGCAGATGACACCGCCGGGCTCATCGCAGGCGGCAGCGAGTTCGCGCAGTTGCGGCGCCACCGATGCCAGCGTATCGAACAGGTTGAGCAGATTGCCGTCCGGCGCCAGCGGCATCAGCAACTGTGCCGACATCGGATTGATCATCGCATCTCCTGTCCAACCGGGTCTGCACCAGACCGATCGGCGCCCGGTACAGAAACTGGATCAGGGATTCATAGGCGGTGGCTGTGCTTTCCGACACCCGGACACCTCATGCGAGTAGCGGGGCCGACACCGTTGCCGCCAGTGCGGGGCTCCAGCATTCGACTCGATTGCGTCCCCGGGTCTTGGCCGCGTAGAGCGCTGCATCGGCGCGCTTGATCAGCGCGTCGAGGTCCATGATGCCATCGTCGATCACCGCGACGCCGGCGCTGACGGTGTAGCGGATCGATCTCCCGTCCACGTCGACGGCCTGCGCCGCGACGGTCTCGCAAAAGCGGCCGGCAACCGCGGCCGCGCCTTCGAGCGGCGACCCGGGCAGCAGCACTGACGAATTCTTCGCCGCCGATGCGGGCCACGACATCGGTCGCGCGAAACGTCTCGACGAGCACCGTCGCCGGGGGTGGCGCAGCACCGCGTCTCCCGCGGCATGGCCGTACGAATCGTTGACTCGCTTGAAGTGGTCCGCGTCGATCATGACCAACGACACCGGGTGGGGCGTATGCGCCCGCGACGCAGTTCGCGTTCCGCCGCTTCGAAGAACGCGCGACGGTTCGCGATGCCGGTCAGGTGGTCGCTGAAGATCGACCGGCGCAAGGCTTCGTGGGCTTCGCCGGTCGGTGATGTCCCGCAGGATCAGGCTGTAGCCGCTCCGATCGGTCGTCGCTTCGTCGGCCGGATTCAGCGGCGCGATCAGGCAACTGCCCCAGAAACGTGTCCCGTCGGCCTGCAGCCGCCAGCCTTCGTCCAAAGCCCAGCCGGATCGATCGGCCTCCTGCAGTCGATCTGACACGCAGGTCCCGGCGCCATCTTCCTGCGGATAGAACATCGCGATCGAACGACCCACGGCCGCCTCGCTGTCGAAGCCGGTCACGCGACCGACCCTGATTCCAGCGTTCGATGCATCCCTCGCGATCCAGCGGCAGCAACGCGTAGTCCGTCATGCCACTGATGAGGGTCGTGATCCAGGTGCGGCTTTGCCGCAATTCGCGATCGCGTTGACCGACGCCGTCACGTCGCCGATCACCGCCATCAGCCGCTCGTCGTCGAGCTTCATCAGATTCAGTGACAGGATCTGCGCATCCTGGAGATCGGGCCGCCCGGCGTCGATCTGCAGTTGCAGAGCGTCGCACACCATGCCGTGGGATCCCGGGTAATCGCGGGCGCGCACGTGCAGGTCGGGCGCAACGTCTTCCAACGCGACGAACAGATTGGTCAGTTCACCGTCGCGGGCCAACGGCATCAGCAGTTGCGCGCACACCGGATTGATCATCACGATCTCGCCGTCTGGTCCGCGTTCACTGAGTCCGATCGGGCCATGTAGAGGAACTGCAGGAGTGTTTCGTAGTTCCTCTTCGCTGATGGCGGGCATCGTCGAATACAACTCAGACGGCAGCGCGTTGCACGAGCACGTACCGCATCCTGGCGCCCGGCGCAGCCAGCAGGCGCAGCTTCACCTTGACCGGCCGCATGCGCAGCGTGAGTACGTAATCGATCGTCACGTCCAGCAAGGTCCCCGACTCCGCCGCGTCTTCGAACCGCTGCGCCACCATGAAGTTGTTCATGCACGGCGCGATTGACTGAAAACAATGCGTTACCGAGCACCCGCTGCGCGACAGTCCGGCCGCCTTCGATTCGAAAGCGTTGTAGCGGCGCACCATGCCCTCCGCGTCGAATCCGATCACGCCGAATTCCAGCGCGTCGAGATCCGCGTCGGTGGTGGTGTCGATATGGTGCAGCAGACGCTCGTCCGTGAAAGCAAGGGCTTGGACAGTGTTCATGGCGTTCAGTACTCACAGGAAGCCCGCCCGGCACGGGTCGAATAGATCCGGGACGCCGTCGGCCCCGGAATCCGCGATCCGGAGCCGATGAGATGAATCCGGCACTCTGCTGTTTCGGTCCCGGAGCGGATTACTTGAGTCCGGCGACGCAGATCGTCGCCATCCCGGCGGATCAGCCGCTGGTTACGACCCGTTCACCGCGGACCGAACGGGCCTCGAGTTCCACTTCGACGCCTTCCAACGGCGGCCGTCCGTAGTGCCACCGCAGACCGCGGCCGGCCGCAGCGCCGATCGCCGGAATCAGCAGCGACGGGATCAAGTCGTCGACCGCCGCGGCCGCGTAGAAATCCACGTGCGACGCATCGCGCCAGCCGAAGCCCAGGTCGCCAATGCGACGCGTGACCGCATCGAGGACGAACCGGATCTTCCGGTCCATGCCGTCGCGGCTCGTGTCACCGGCCGCGACCGGAGATCCACCAGGGCCGATCTCGGTCATGCCGGACATCACGAACGTCCGTCCGGGCGACGTTGCCGGAACCGTATACGAGAAGCCGTGCAGCATCGGCTCGGACGGCGCGCCGAGGGCCGGCGCGACGTTGGTGCGACAGACCGGATTGCGACCGTCGGAGATCAGGCCCCAACGGGTCAGATGGTCGACGTAGGGTTGGTTGAAAGCGCGGAAGCCATCGACGGACAGTTGCCGGGGCAGCCGCAGCTCCAGACCGCACAGCGCCGGGATCGGCCGCCCGACGGACTTCAGATGCGCCTCGACCGCGGCGAAACCCGCCTGCAGCGGCAACCACGGCACGCACAGCGCGTGGACGATCTCGAAGCCCTCGGCGGCCACGACGCCGCCCGCAAACACCGTGCTACCCGGCAAGAACCGCACACCGCCCAGCGGCAGATCGATCAACGCCGGTGTCTGCGCAGCGGCAATCCGGGGCGCCAACGCGAGAGCCGCCAGCGTCGACAGCAGCCGGCGGCGCGACGAATCTGGGGCAGATCGGACTGCGGCATTCATGGTGGAACCGTACCACGGACTGGCGGGTTTGCACGCCACCATGCAGGTCGGTTAGCCTCCCCGACCGCTCCGGCAGGCCGCGCCTGCCGAATCCGCCGAACCGTGACCCAACCTCGATCCGAATCTCGCCTGCCCGCGCTGCGTCGCGACGCCCGGGGCCAGCGCCGCGTGGACATTCGCGCGGTGTTCGCGCTGGCGTTGCCGTTGATGCTGAACAGTGCGGTGCAGCTGATGCTGAACCTGACCGACACGTGGTTCATCGGCCGGCTGTCGATGGAAGCCATGGCCGCGATCGGTGCCACGCATTTCCTGGCGATCGTGTTCCTGCTCGGTCTGGGCGGAGTGGGGTTATGCGTGCAGACGTTGGTTGCCCAGGCGTATGGCAGTGCCCGGCTGTCCGCGGCGGGGCACAGCACATGGCTCGGGCTGTGGGGTGCCGTGCTGACGATCCCGTTGTTCATCTTGATCGGCTACGCCGGGCGGTGGCTGTTCACACCGTTCGGACTCGACGCCGACATCGGCCTGCTCGCGCATGCGTGGTGGTGGCCGCGGCTGCTCGGCGGACCGTTCGCCGTCGCGCTGTGGACGCTGACCGGATTCTTCAACGGCATCGGTCGCACGCGGGTGACGTTCTTCGTGATGGTGGTCGTCGGTATCGCCAACGCGGCGCTCAACGAGATCTTCATTTTCCGGCTGGGCTGGGGCATCGCGGGATCGGGCTGGGCGACGACCGTGGCGCTTACCGGTGGCGTCGCGTTCGCGATGGCGCTGTTTCTGTCCCGATCCTGGCAGGAGACATTCCGCACGCGCAGCGGATGGCGTCCCGATGTCGCCGGATTGCGACGGCTCTTCGCGCTCGGCGTGCCGACCGGCCTGTTCCCCGCCGTGGATCTGGTCGCCATTTCGTTGTTCCAACTGATGCAGGTGCGGCTCGGCGTCGTGCAAGGTGCAGCGACGCAAATCGTCATGACGCTGACGTCGATGGCGTATTTGCCGGCGATGGGGATCGCACTCGCTGGCACTACCCTCGTGGGGCAATCCATCGGCGCCGGCGACCACGACTGGGCCCGCCGGATGGGCAATACCGTGATCGTCATGTCGGTGGTCTACATGGGGGCTGTCGGCGTTCTCATCGCACTGGCGGGGCCATGGCTCGTGCCGCTGTTCATCGATCCGTCGCAACCCGGCACGCGCGAAGTGGTGACATTGGGTGTCACCCTTATCTGGATCGCCGGCGCCTACCAGCTGTTCGACGCGGTGAATCTGGCGAGCGCGTTCTGCCTGCGCGGTGCCGGCGACGTCACTCGACCGACGCTGTACCTGATCGCGCTCGCCTGGTTCGGTTTCGTGCCCTTGGCGCACATGCTTTCGTTCGAATCCGGGCAGGGCTGGGTCGCGTTCCTGCCGCAGTTCGGTTGGGGTGCCGTGGGCGGTTGGACCGCCGCGCTGATCTACATCGTGGCGCTCGGCGTGATGATGGGAATGCGCTGGCGATCGGGCGCATGGAAGCGAATTCGATTGACGTAGTGCGTCATGCTACTGACCATTTGCGCACGTGGCACTTGCCTTGCGTTGAAGTCCGGCAACGCGATGGTCGCGACAATGCGAACCGAGTCGCATGAAGGCTCGTCACCCCAAGCGAGGTCGTGGATGGAAACGCAGATGATCGTCACGAAGAAACGCAATCCCCCAACCCGCGCGAAGCTGGCGCGACCGATCCAATCGGAACGCGACTACCACGAAGCCAAGGCGCTGCTCGCGCGGACCATGCGCGCCGCGCGCAGCACCGAAGCGGCGCGACGGGCCGAGGCGCTGCTGCGAGAGATCGTGGACTACGAGATCCGCGTCGATTCGCAGAACGCCGACGAGTGGTCCGAGATCGACGCCGATCTCGACACCCACGAAGGACCGCGGCGGCGCTGGAACGATCCGGCCGAGTGACCGGAACCCCTTTCGAAAAGCCGGTACGCCGCGATCCAGGCTGCGGCAACTCCTCCCCTTCAAGCGCCCTTTCCGGGCGCTTTTTCTTGGGTCAGTTCGGATAGCGACGTTCGAGTTCCGCGACCTGCTCCGGCGTCCGCAACCGCAGCTTCTCGGTCCGCAGCATCAGGAACAGCTTCGCGGTTTCCTCCAGCTCTTCGGTCGCGTAGACCGCGGCTTCCAGATCGCTGCCGGCCACCACCGGACCATGGTTCGCCAGCAGGATCGCGTGATGGCGCCCGGCCACTTCCCGCACGGCACCGGCCAGATCGGGATCACCCGGTGGGTAGTACGGCAGCAGGACCAGACGTCCTATGCGCATGACGTAGTACGCCGTGATCGGCGGTATCGGGGCACCCGGATCGAGTCCGTCGAGAACCGAAACCGCGACGGAATGCGTCGAATGCAGATGCACCACCGCGCCCGCGCTTGCGCGCTGCTGGTACATCGACAGGTGCAGGAATGCCTCCTTCGATGGCTTGTCGCCCGACACGACACGGCCGTCCAGATCGAGCTTCGTGATGCGGGCCGGATCGAGGCGACCGAGGCAGGAGTTGGTCGGCGTGACCAGAAATCCATCATCCAGACGCGCCGAGAAGTTGCCCGACGAGCCCGGCGTCAGGCCGCGGTCGTACAGCGAGCGCCCCAGTTCGCACATCGATTCGCGCTGCTTGCTCTCGTTCATGTGCCTGTCCTCAGCCGTACTTCGCGAACGATTTGGTGAAGAAATCCGGTGTGCCGAAGTTGCCGGATTTCAACGCGAGCGCGAGACGCTGCTCACCCAGGCTGGCGGTCCACGGCACACCCGGGTCGATCTCGGCTCCGATCTGCAATCCCTGCACGCCGAGCGCACTGACCACCGCGCCGGACGTCTCGCCGCCTGCAACGACCAGGCGACGTACGCCGCGCGCGACCAAGCCCTTCGCGATCTGCGACAACGTCGCTTCGACCAGCGCACCGGCATGGTCCCGCCCGAGGCGCACCTGCACGGACTCCACCGTCTTCGGATCCGCGGTCGAGTAGATCAGCACAGGACGTTCGGACAAGCGAGTCGATGCCCACTCCAACGCTTCGCGCGCGACATCGCGTCCATCGGCGACCGCGAGCGCGTCGATCTCGAATGCATCGTGAGTCCGGCGCATGTCGGAGACCTGTTGCTGCGTGGCAGTGGAGCAGCTGCCCGACAGCACGGCCGCCGGCCCGTCGATGGCCGGCAGCGCGGACACACGGCCCGGTTCGAGCAACCCCCGGCGCACGAAATTGGCCGGCAAGCCCATGGCCATGCCCGAACCCCCGGTGATCAATGCCAGATCGGCACACGCCTCGCCGAGCGTCAGCAGGTGCTCGTCGGTGATCGCATCCAGCACCGCATGCCGGACACCTTCGCGCTGCAGCGAGTCGAACGACTCCCGAATCGCGGCCACACCTCGTACGACGGTGCCATACGGCACCAGCCCGACCTTGCGGGAGGTCTGTCGCGCCAGCACGCGCGGCAACGACGGATCGGTCATCGGTGTGAGCGGATGGTGGCGCATGCCGGACTCGGACAGCAGCATGTCGCCGACGAACAGATAGCCCTGATAGACCGTCCGCTTGTTGGTGGGGAACGCCGGATTGAACACCGTGAACGGTGTGCCGAGCGCATCGCACAACGCATCCGCCACCGGCCCGATGTTGCCGCGATCGGTGGAGTCGAACGTGGAGCAGTACTTGAAGTAATACTGCCGCGCGCCCGCGGCACGCAGCCACGTCAACGCCGCAAGTGACATCGACACCGCTTCGGGCGCCGGATTGCTGCGCGACTTGAGCGCGACGACGATCGCGTCGGCATCCGGGATCGTCAGTCCGGCACGCGGTACGCCGAGCAACTGCACCGTGCGCATGCCTGCCTTGACGAGTGTGTTCGCGAGATCCGTCGCGCCGGTGAAATCGTCCGCGATGCAGCCGAGCAGCAATGTCATGTCGTTCTCCTCCTGCCGATACTCCGGGGCGCGAATGGTAGCGCGAAGCCGCGCAGACGCCGACCGCGTGCAGTCGCTTCGGCTTCGGGGGCCTTGATGCGATCATGCGTGCCATGGACGAGATCGTGAAGGCAGCAATTGCGCGCTGGCCCGACGTGCCCAGCGTCTACGGCTGGCTGTCACTGGACCGCCGCGGACAATGGCGCATCAAGGACGACCGGATCGGCAATCCCCGCGTCGCCGAGTTCATCGGCCGCAACTACGAAGCGGACGATACCGGTCGCTGGTTCTTCCAGAACGGTCCGCAGCGCGTCTATGTCCGTCTCGACTACACGCCGCTGATTTTCGTCGTCGACGACGATGCGGCCTCGCTGCGGTTGGTCACGCACACGGGAACACCGATCGGCCGCATCCGGCAGGCGCTGCTCGATGAAGTGGGCAATCTGATCCTCGAGACGGATGCCGGGGTAGGCGTCGTCAGCGATCGCGATCTGGCGGCGGTGGCGGAGCGTCTGGTCGATGCCGGTGGAGCGCCTGCCGACGAGGCTGTGCTTGCGGAATGGGAAGACGGGGCAGCAGCGACGGCACCGATGCTGTTGCGCCACGGTGACGACTGCATACCGGTGGGCACGATCCGCTCCGATCAGGTGGCCCCGCGCTTCGGCTTCGTGCCCGACCCTCGGCCGGCGCCCGGAGAACCCGATTGCTGATACGGGTGCCGGGTCTTCAGCGGATGCGACGGGCGGTGTACGACTCTTCGATCTCGTCCCGGAAGTAGTAGGGAAACACCGAACCAGTATCACGTGCGC
>JAHCKV010000050.1 GCA_026125595.1 Burkholderiales bacterium
CCGACGCCCACCGGCGCGGCGAATGCCGTCCTCGTGCGCAACCTCACAATCACGCCGCAGGAGAATCAGCTCGTCTCGCGCGACCTGATCCGGCAGTTCTTCGGGCATTCCGAACAACTGCCGGTGGCGATCAACGCCGCGTGCGATTTCGAGGTGGAGATCGCGGGCGCCGGTGCGGCAGGCACGGTACCGCCGTACGGGCCATTGCTGCGCGCCTGCTCGATGTCCGAGACCGTCACCGAAGACACCGACGTGCGGTACAAGCCGATGACCGACGCCGCAGCCAGCGTCACCATCTACATGAACGTGGACGGTGTGCTGCACAAGATGGTGGGGGCACGCGGCACGGTGAAGGCCGTCATCGCCTCGCGCAACATCCCGGTGTTCCAGTTCCAGTTCAAAGGGGTCTATGTCCCGGTCACTGACGCGAGCCCGCCCACGCCGGTGTACACGGCCTGGCAGCAGCCGAACCCGGTCAACACCACGTTCACTGGCCCGCTGTCGATCCACGGCCTCAGTAGCGCGGTGATGGAATCGATCGAACTGGATCTCGCCAATGCTGTGAGCTTCCGGACCATGGTCGGTTTCGAAGGTGTCGAGATCACCGATCGCAAGCCGGCGGGTACGCTGAAGATCGAGGCCGTCCTCGTGGCCACGAAAGACTGGTGGAGCATCGCCCGGGACGCCACGCTCGGCGCCTTCAGCGTGCAGCAGGGGCAGACGCCCGGCAACATCGTCGTGATCTCCGCGCCGAAGGTGCAGATTCAGCCGCCCACGTACGAGGATCAGGACGGCACGCAGATGCTGAACATCGGCCTCGCGTTCGTGCCGGATGCGGGCAACGACGAAATCGTCTTCACGGTGAAGTGACCATGGCGTTCAAGCTGCAGCAGTCCGCGACGTTCAAATGGCCGGTGGAGTTCGAGGTTCCGGGCGATGGGCGTCCGCTCAAGGGCAGTTTCACCGGCGAGTTCGTGCGGTTGGCGCAGTCCGAGATCGACGCGCATGCGTCCGCAGCCGAGACCGATCGGGATCTCGTGCCGCACATCCTGTCGGGATGGTCTGGCGTCACAGACGCGGATGGTGTCGAGGTGGAATACACGCCGGCCAATCGGGCGAGATTGCTCGAAGTCCCGGGGATGGCGTCGGTGATCGTGCGCACCTTCTTCGAGGCGCTGGCCGGATCTGCCCGCCGAAAAAACTAGCGGACGCGGCGCGCCATTGGGTCCGGGCGCGCTCGCCGGAGGAAGAGGGCACCGATGCCGCGGCCGATGATCTCGCGGCCTTTGGCGCTGCGTCTGAGGCTGTGGATGCGCTGCGCGCCGCGGGCCGTGAGGTGGAGTCGCCGCCTTTCGACGTGTGGCCGGAGAACTGGCCGGTCATCGAGCTGTGGTGCCGGGTGCAGACGCAATGGCGCGTGGCACCCATGGGCGGTCTGCTCGGGCTCGACTACCAGGCGGTCGACATGGTGTTGCGGCTGACCGGCGCCGAACAGCCGCTCGAGCTTTTCGACGATCTGCGTGAGATGGAGCGCGCGGCGCTGGAAGCCATGGCTCGACCGTAGGATTCCGCCCCTGTTTTCGACGCGCCCGGATGCGGAGCATCCCGGCATGCTCCCCGGGGGTGCCGTGTTCGAAAAGCTCCAAGCGGTCTGTGACTCGTCCACATGGCTGGCGGCGGTCAGCGGTGCTGCCGTTCGCGCGCCCGACTGGGTAGGCAAGCTCATGGTGCCGGTCGTGATCGGTGTCGCATCTGCGGCCTGGACCGCGTACGTGACCGTCCAGGTGATGGAGCACAACGTTTCCACCCTGTCGAAGCAGGCCACGGAACTGTCGGCGCAGGTGACCGCGTTGCGCATCGAGACGGCGGTGTTGAAAGAGCAGGTCGCCACCTTGAACCACCGTATGGGCAGCCTGCGGCAATGACCATCCGGGTGGTCGACAGCGTGAGCGAGTTGCGCTTCTACGAAGACAGCGATCCGGCGCCGATGGCACGGAACGACTGCGTCTGCGTGCTGCATCGCTGGTGGGGGCCGATTGGCATGTTGACGTTGATGAACGGCGACATGTCCAGAAAGCTGCTGCGCGAGCTGGCCGACGAGCTGATCAACCGCGGGATCCGGGTTGTGTTCGCGGACCGCGCGCCGGGTCGGCAGTTGCCGCTGTTCCGGCTCGTCGACGACGGCGACTTCAAGGGGCTGCACCGGCTGGTGCTGGCCGAGGTGCCGCTGTCGTGACGACGATCACCAAAGCCGCCGCAGTCATCGTCGCCAGCGCCAGCAATGGCGCTGGCGCCACCACGCGCGCAACCCTGGATCTACGAGGCGCATTCGGTGCGGTGATCACCGCGAAGATCACCAATGGTGCGACGGGACCGAGTGCCCCTTGCCGATTCCGGGTGCTCGTCGCGCACAACGACAGCGCTACGCCGGCGGCTGGTGCAGAAGGCGCGGACTGGAAGTTGATCCACGACATTGCCGCGACGACGGGCAACAGCGCCGTTCGGACCTTCGTGTTCTGGGTCGATGAGTCGGTGCAGCACGCCCAGGTGGAGTTCACCGGCAACGCCACCCAGAGCGTCACCGTCGAGGCGCAGGCCAGCGTCATCACGGACATCGCCTGATGCTCATTCGCCATTCCAGGCCGCGCGGCAACCAGCCCCAGGGCGGCGCGCAGATCGACTGGGCGCATCCCATCGCGCGCGGGTTGCGGTTCGTGCAGGTCGGCGACATCGCACAGAACATGGCGGACTTCGCGCTGCGCGCCGGCGGAGCGGGTTCGCCGACCGATCTCGTGGGCGGGTTGGGGCGGGCCCGCCGCTATCAGGACACGGCCGAGTTCTACACGGTGCCGGCGCTAGATGCTGGCACCGAGTGGGGAATGTTTGTCCTGGCCGACGTGGCCTTGATGAACACCTGGGGCGGTGTCATGGCGCACACCTCGAATCTCGGGACGACGCAAGGGTGGGCCGGTTGGCAGTTGATCAACGATTCGACCTGGAACTGCTACGGCGCTGCAGGCTCGCCGGTGGGTGGCTTGGCGATCAGCGGCGAGATTATCGGGCAGGTGGGCATTGCCCTCGCCGCGACCTATGAAGCGGGCATCGGCACGCAGATGTGGCTCAACGGCGTACGTCGAACCGCGGTGAGCGGAACGGCGGGCGCGGGCGCCCCGGGTGTGGGTTACCTCAAGGTGGCGTCCAGTCGTGACTCGGCTGCGATGACCGGCAACGTGTACGCGGCCTACGCCTGGGACCGCGGAATCAGCACGCCGGAGGTCGAGGCGCTGCAGGAAAACCCCTGGGCGTTCTTCGCCCCGCGGCGCCGGCGGATCTATGTCGACATCGGGGCGGGGCCCGTACTGCTGTCCGTCGCCGACCTGGTGCACGGCCATGGCGTGGATGCTGTGATGCTCTCCCAGGCGCACGCCCTGGCGGTCGCCGCCGCCACACACGGGCACGGTGTGGACGCGCCTACACTGACGCAAGTGCACGAACTTGCCGTGGCCGCCGCCGCCCATGTTCACGGTGTCGATACGCCCGCCCTCACACAGGTGCACCAGCTCGCGCTGGCCAACGTGATGCACGCCCATGCGTCCGAGACGTTCGCGCTGGCCCAGGTGCATGAGCTGGCGGTGGCGGATGCCATCCACGCCGGCACGACCGAGGCCATCACGCTGGCTGTGGCGGGCGCGTTGGCGGTGGACGATGCCACGCACGGTCACACCACGCAGCTGCTCAGCGTGGCGCAGCAGCATGCACTGGTCGTCGCCCACGCGTTGCATGCCTCGATCGTCGACAGCGTCGCGCTGACCGCGGCGGGACAACTTGCGGTGTCCGATGCGCTGCATGGGCACGGCGCCGACGCGCCGGCGCTGACGCAAGCGCACCAGGTCGAGCCTGCCGATGCGTTGCACGGCCATGCCGTCGACAGCGTCGCGCTGACGCAGGCGGTCGTGCTGGCCATCCAGGCCGCGATTCACGGTCATGCGGCGCAGGGCGTCACCCTGTCCGCTGATCTGGTGCTGGCGGTGCAGGACGCGTTGCATTCCAACGGTATGGATGCGGTAGCGCTGGGCCAGACGCACGTGCTTGTGCTGGCCGACGCACTGCATGCGCATCTGGCGGCCACGCTCACGTTGGCGATGCCCGCTGCGGCGGCGCTGGTGGGCGACCGGTTTCTGCTCATTCGCGGGGAATCCCGCTCGCTGGTGGTGGTGCCCGAGTCGCGGGTGCTGCAGTTCGACGCGGACCCCCGCGTCCTGACGATTCATTGAGGGACCCATGAAGATCAAACCGACCCAGGTTTTCATCGACGCACGGACGCGATTCGACCCGTCGTCAAAGTACATCGTCCCCGACGATGCCGGTGGCTACTACGTCCGCTGCGGATGGGCGGCACGACTGCCCGGCGATGACGAAGGCCCGTTCTTGACCGTGACCGATCCGGCGCTGGGTACGGGCATCGCCGCGCCGCCGAAGGAGGAGGTCGTGCTATCCGTCGACGACGTGGTGCACGTCTCCACCGTGCCGGAGGTGTGACATGGGCAAGCGAACCAACATCGGCCTGCTCGATGCCGCATTGCACGTCATCAAGACCGGGGTCTCAGGCCTCGGTCCGTGCGACAAGATGACAATCTGCAGCACCGAGCCCACGAGCTTCGCGGAGGCGAACGCCACGTATGCGCTCGCGGATGTGGCATTGACCGGAACTGATTTCACGTTGGCCAACGGAGACGGGGGTGGCACCACCCCGCGGAAGGTGACCGTGGCTGCAAAGTCGGGCATCACGGTCGATGTATCTGGCACCGGGACCCACGTGGCGTTGATCGACACGGCGAATTCCGAGTTGCTCGAAGTCACGACCTGCACGTCGCAGCCGTTGACCGCGGGCAACACGCTGGGCACGCCGGCGTGGAAGATCGAGCTGGGGGCGCCGACCTGACATGCGCACGGCGTTCCGCGAAGACGCGCGCGGCTTCTATGTCGAGAAAGATCCCGACGCCACGCTCGACTACCACATGGCGTGGTCGAGATTGCTCGACGGCGACACGATCAGCACGGCGATGTGGACCGTGCCGGCGGGTCTCACGAAAGTGTCGCAGTCGGTGAACGTCTCACCGGTGGTGGTTGACCGGGTGACGCACCCGGCGGGCTCGGTCGCCACCGTGTGGCTCAGCGGCGGTACAGCGGGCGCCGAGTACGCCGTGACGTGCCGGGTTGTCACCGTGGGCGGGCGCACTGATGAGCGGTCGTTCCGCGTCGTCATGCGGGAGGCGTGAGCGTGGCGATAGAAGAGGTCGGCATTCGCATCACCGCCGATGGTGTCTACGAGGCGGCCAGCGGCCTGAAGCTCACCACTGCCGAGGTCGGCAAGCTGGGCGACATGCTGCGTAAGTCATCGAAGGACGCCAACGAGTTCGAGAAGGCGCAGGAAGCGGCAAGTGCGGCGACCGGTGATCTCACCAAGAAGGCAGTGGCCGTCGGCGCGGCGATTGGCACAATGGCTGGGCAGTTCATCGTCAACGCGACCGGTCGCTTGTATTCCCTAGCGCGATCCGGCATCGACAGTGCCGCGGCATTGGGCGTTTTGTCCGAGCGTAGCGGCATCGCGGTCGAGCGCATCGGCGGACTGGAGTACGCCGCGAAGCTCTCGGATACCAGTCTCGCTTCGCTCGTGGGCGGATTGAGCAAGCTGAACAAGGTGTTGTTCGAAGCGAATCGGGGCAAGGCGCAGGCGCAGGACACATTCCGCGCCTTGGGCATCGACCCGAAAACACTCGGCGACAGTCAATCCGCGTTGCTGGCGGTTGCAGATGCGTTCTCCCGCATTCAGGACAGCGGCGCGAAGTCGGCATTGGCACGCCGGCTGGGTCTCTCGGAAGACTTGATCCCATTTCTGAACCGCGGTGCGACGGCCGTCCGCGAGTTGGTGGCCGAGGGCGAGAGGCTCAACCCCATCACCAGTGAAAGTGCGGCAGCGGCGCGGCGATTCACCGATGAGATGGCGAAGCTTGGCGTCGAGTTCACTGCATGGACGCGCCAAATAGGAACGTCCGTGTTGCCCACGCTCAATCGGTGGAGCGAACAGATGCGGGAAGGAACGCGCCTGGCCGGAGGCTTCTGGAGCGCGATCTGGAAGTTTGGCACCGCAAACCCTTTTCGATCGGCCGGAGAGTCTGCGCAGGCATACCGCAAAGAGATCGAGCAATTGGAGCGGCGCATCAAGACGGCGCCGACGGCCTTCGCTCGGGGCACAGAGAACCGCGCCGCGCTGCAGGCGCGCCTCGCGGAGACGAGGCAACAGTACGAGTTCGCGAAGCTGTTGGAGCGACAGGAGATCGCCGACCGGTACTCGGGCGGAGTTTCGTCGAACGAAGGCCGCGGCCGCGAGATCAACCAAGAGATCGTCGACAAACTGCCGAAGGTGCCAAAGGGTAAGTCCGACGCCGAGCGGGAGTTCGAGCGCGCGATGTCGGAAGCCTCGCGCCTGCAGAGCACGGGCGGCATGTTTGCCTCCGCCGGGCTGGTCAAGTTCCGCGATGAGGTCTCGCGATCGCTTCAGGAAGTGCAGCGGCTGGACGACGAGTACGCCCGATCACAGCAGCGGGCCCAGCAGGAGACCGAGCGGCAGACGCAAACCCTGCGCGACCAGGCACAGGCCTGGCGCGAACGCTCCGATCCGGTGGAGCAGTACCGACGGCAGATGGAAGAGATCAGCCTGCTGATGTCGAGCGTCGACAAGGACGGCAACCCGTTCCTGTCACAAGAGGAAGGGTTCAAGGCGCAGGTCGAGCTGCAGCGCCAGATCGGCGCGCAGATGAAGATCACGAAGGACGCGGGCCTCGAAGGCTTCCGCGAGCTGAAACAGGCCGTGGAGGGGTGGGGCAAGGCGGCCAGCGCGAGCTTTGTCGATTGGGCATTCGGCGCGAAGACCAGCATCCGCGATGTGGTCGCGACGATGCTCAAGGAATTCGCGACCCTCCTGGTCTACAAGAACATCATGGGCCCGCTATTCAACGCTGCGGCCGGCGGCCTCGCGGGTACCTTCGGCGGGATGTTCGGCGGAGGCGGTGCGCCCGGTGGCGGGACCTTCCGCCCATCGGCGTACGGCAATGCGTTCGAGCCGCGCGGCGCGATCACCGCCTTCGCGAACGGCGGCGTGGTGAGCCGGCCCACGTTCTTCAACTACGTTGGCGGAAGGGGCGTCTTGGGCGAGAAAGCACCCGAGGCGATTCTGCCGCTGGAGCGTGGTCCCGATAACCGGCTGGGCGTGACGGCGCGCGGCTTGAACCTGGGCGGCGGTGGGACCACGGTCAATGTCTCGATCGTCGTCAACGCCGCCGGTGGCGCTGCACCTGCGGGCTCTGTCTCGGGCGACAGCGCCGGGCTCGAACTCGGCCGCTCGCTGGAGCGCTCGGTTCGCGGATGGGTGCGAGACGTATTGATGCAGGAGCAGCGGCCTGGCGGGCTGCTGGCAGCGTAGCGATGGCAACGTTCACGTGGACCCCATCGTTTCCGATTGCCGACGAGACCGAGCCACGCGTAGCCGAGGCGCGCTTCGGCGATGGCTACGCGCAGCGTGTGCCCGACGGCATCAACTCGATGGCACCGTCGTGGGATCTCACGTTCAAGGAACGCACACTCACCGAGATCGGCGACATCGTGACGTTCCTGCGCGCGCGCAACGGGGCCGAGTCGTTCGACTGGACACCCCCCGGCGGTGCCGCGGGCAAGTTCATTTGTCGGCGGTGGCAGCGCTCGCGCGGGAATGCGCTGTATGCCGATCTGCGCGCCACGTTCGAGCAGGTGTTCGAGCCGTGAGCACGCCGCCCAGCCTCTACAAACTCGCGCCCGGCGCGATCGTCGAGTTGTATGTCGTCGACGCGACACCGATCGGCGGTGCGGTCCACCGCTTCCACGCCGGCGCGAACGCCCTGTCGGCCGATGTGGTGTGGCAGGGCGAGACGTTCGAGGCCTTTCCGTTCGAGGCCGAGGGGTGGGAGCGCTCGGGCCGCGGCACGCTGCCGCGCCCGGTGGTGCGCATTGCCAACGTGACCGGGATCATCTCGGGCCTGCTGCGCGAGCACCGCGATCTCGTGGGTGCGAAGGTCATCCGCAAACGCACGTTGGTGCAGTACCTCGACGCCGCGAACTTTCCCGGCGGCACGAACCCGAGCGCAGACGCCAACGCCCATTGGCCAGATGAGACGTGGTTCATTCGCCGCAAGATCCGCGAGAACGCGGTCATCGTCGAGCTTGAACTCGGCGCGCCGATCGACGTGGTGGGTGTGACGCTGCCGAATCGGCGTGTGGTGCGGCAATGCCCGTGGGAGTATCGACAGGCCGACTGCGGATACGTCGGGCCCGCGGTCGCGAAGATCGACGACACGCCGACGGCCGATATCGACGAAGACCGCTGCAGCAAGAGTCTTCGCGGGTGCCGGCTGCGCTGGGGGGCGAGCGCTGAACTGCCGTTCGGCGGGTTCCCGGCGGCGGGGTTGATCCGATGACACCGTCGAAGGCGATCATCAACGCGGTGCGGGTGCATGCCCAGCTCGAGTATCCGAACGAGTGTTGCGGCGTGATCGTCGCCGAGCGCGGGCGCATGCGCTACGTGCCCTGCGCGAATCTGGCGGCGGGTGCCGACTCGCAATTCGTTCTCGACCCGGTCGGCCTGGCGCTGGCCGAGCGCCGGGGAACGGTGGTGGCGATCGTGCATTCGCACCCGAATGCGAAGCCGGACCCATCGACGGCCGATCGCATCGGTTGCGAGCGCTCCGGCCTGCCCTGGCTGATCTTCAGCTGGCCGCTCAACACGTGGCGCGTGATCGAGCCGGAACACGTGGATCTGCCGTTGCTCGGGCGCGAATTCGTGCACGGGGTGGTGGACTGCTACACGCTGATTCGCGACTACTACCGCATCGAGCTGGGTATCGAGATTCCGGATTTCGAGCGGCGCGATGACTGGTGGAAGCCGGGCAAGGGCGGCGAGGCACCCCAGGATTTGTATCGCCAGCATTTCGACGTCGCCGGCTTCGTACAGGTGGGCGATCTGCGCCAGCACGATGTGATCTTCGTCTATCTGCAGAGCGACCGCGCGAATCACGGCGCGATTTACCTGGGCGACAACCTGCTGTTGCACCACGTGTGGGGCCGGTTGTCGTGCCGCGACGTGTGGGGCGGGTACTGGGCGAAGCACCACGCCATGACCGTGAGGCACCGCGCGCTATGTTGAGACCGGTACGACTCGGCGGCGCCATGGGGCGCAAGTTCGGTCGCGAGTGGATGCTCGACGTCGAGACGCCGGCGGAGGCGATCCGCGCGCTGCGCGTGAACCTGGGGCCCACGTTCGAGCGCTACCTGGCGGAGAACGACCGGTGCTTTCATGTGCTGGTGGGCGATCGCGGGGTTGAGCTGCAGCAGCTGATGCACCCCCTGTCGACCGAGCCGATCACGATCCGCCCCGTGGTCGCTGGCGCGAAGAGCAAGCTGCTGCCGATCGCACTGGGTATCGGGCTGATCGTGATCTCGGGCCCCGTGGGCGGCTTCCTGGCGGGGTCGAGCGGGGCGTTTCTCGGTATTGGGGCAACAGCCCTCACCAACGCCGTAGCAAGCATGGGGATCTCGCTGGTCCTGGGCGGTGTGGCGCAGCTGCTCACCAAGACGCCGAACGTGCCAGACCCGAACGACCGGCCCGAGAACAAACCGAGCTATGTGTTCGACGGGTCCGTGAACACCGCGGCGCAAGGCAACGTCGTGCCCGTGGGATATGGGCGGCTGCGTGTGGGCGGACAGGTGATCTCCGCCGGCATGCACGCGGAGCAGATCGCGGCATGACCGCCCGCGTTCCAGCTCGGCTGATTCGTGGCGCCGGCGGCGGCGGCAAGGGTGGCGATGCACCGCGCGCACCGAGCGAGGCGCCCGACTCGCTGCGCTCGCGCGCCTATGCCCGGGTGCTCGACGCGGTGAGCGAGGGCGAGATCGGCGGCCTGGTCGATGGGCTGAAGTCGATCTATCTGGACGACGTGCCGCTGCAGAACCCGGACGGGAGCTTCAACTTCCAGGGCGTGCAGGTGTGGACGCGGCCGGGCACGCCTTCGCAGAGCTACATTCCGGGCATCCCCGCGAGCGAGGCGGAAAGCGTCGTCGGTGTGCAGGTGAAGGCCAGCGCACCGGTGGTGCGGACCATCTCCAACGCCAGCGTGACGGCCGTGCGGGTGACGGTGGCGGTGCCGGCGCTCACGTGGATGGACACGAACACGGGCGATCTGCACGGCAACACCGTGCACCTGGCGGTTGATCTGCAGACCGCGGGCGGCGGCTACGCGCAGGTCCTGCAAGACACGATCAGCGGCAAGTGCAGCAGCCGCTACCAGCGCGCCTATCGGATTGCACTGTCGGGTGCGGGCCCGTGGGATATCCGCGTGCGGCGCCTGTCGGCCGACAGCACCAAGAGCAACGAGAGTAACGAAACGTGGTGGGACACGTTCACCGAGATCATCGACGCGAAGCTGCGCTACGCCAACACCGCGGTGATCGGCATGCAGGTGGACGCGACACACTTTCGGTCGATCCCGCGGCGGGGGTACGACCTGTATCTGCTGAAGGTCCGCGTGCCGGTCAACTACGACCCCATCGCACGGACCTACACCGGTGCGTGGGACGGCACCTTCAAGATCGCCTGGACCGACAATCCGGCGTGGTGCTTCTACGACATGGCGACCACCCACCGCTACGGGCTGGGGCGCTACGTTGATCCGTCGCTGCAGGACAAATGGACGCTGTACAGCATTGGGCAGTACTGCGACGAGCTGGTCGCCGACGGATACGGCGGCTTCGAGCCGCGATTCCGCTGCAACCTCTACCTGCAGAGGCCTGAAGAGGCGTTGAAGCTGCTCGGCCATATGGCGAGCATCTTCCGGGGAATGATCTACTGGGGCACGAACACGGTCACGGCCGTTGCCGACTGGCCGGCGGATGCGATGTACCTGTTCACGCCGGCGAACGTCATCGACGGCGCGTTCGAATACGCGGGGTCGGATGGGGCGCTGCGGCACACAGTGGCGCTGGTGACGTGGAACGACCCGACCGACGCCTACCGCCAGGCGGTGGAGTACGTGGAAGACCCGGTCGGCATCCTGCAGTACGGCATGGTGCCGACCGAGATCGTGGCGGTGGGCTGCACGTCGCGCGGGCAGGCGCGCCGGGTGGGATTGTGGCTGCTCTACACCGAGCGCGCGGAGACCGAGACGATCCGGTTCTCGACCGGGCTGGAGGGCGGCCAGATCTACCCGGGCGCGGTGTTCAAGACCGCCGACCCGCTGCGGGCCGGCAAGCGCCTCGGTGGGCGAGTGTCGAGTGCGACGACCACCGTCGTCACGCTCGATCGGGCCGTCGAGATCGAGGCGGGCAAGACCTACGAGCTATCGCTGGTGATGGCGAGCGGCGCTGTGGAGTCGCGCACGGTCTCGACTGGCACCGGCACGACGACAACCCTCACGGTCGCGAGCGCGTTCTCCGCCGCGCCAGAGTCGCAGACTATCTGGGTGCTGGCCGTGAACGACAACGTGCCCGAACAGTGGCGCGCGATCGCCGTGAGCCAGGTTGCGGGGGAGGCGATCCGTTTCGAGGTCGCTGGGCTCGTGCACAACCCGGACAAGTTCGCGCTGGTCGAGGGTGACATTGCGTTCGACAGCGATCTGCCATCGCACCTGCCGTCGCAGGCGAAGCTGCCCGCAGCCACCGATATGGTGTTCCGCGAGCTGACGGTGCTGCACGTCGATCGGATTCGGCGGCATCTCGAAGTGAGTTGGACCGCGTCCGCGGCCGAGTTGGGGCGAGTCGACCGGTACCGCGTCGAGATCCGCGACTCGGTCAAGTGGACGTGGTCGATCGTCGAGACATTCGGCACGACGCATCGGATCGAAGATGTCGCGCCAGCGGACTACGAAGTGCGCGTGACGGCCATTGCGGGGAATGCCGTGGTGTCTGCGCCGTTGATCGGCTACTACACGGTCGCCGACAAGGAGCCGATCGAGCTGGCGCGCATCACGGGGCTTGAGCTGCAGGGGCAGGACAATGATCCGGAGTTCGTCGGTCGCGACGCGCGGTTCGAGTGGCGTTACAACACGCCGGCGGGCGCGTTCGAGCTGGGCGCCGAGCCCGACGGCGCGGACTCGGGCTATCTGCCCATTCTGTTCCGCGACTACGAGGTGACGCTCTACGACGCGTTCACCGGTGAGGCGCTGCGCGTCGAGCACACGAAGGACCGCAGCTACGTCTATACGTGGGAGCGCAACGTGCAGGACGGCGGGCCGCGCCGGCAGTTCACGATCGGGGTGTGTGCGCGATCGGCATATCAGAAGGGTCCGGAAACAAAACTCACCGTGCAGAACAGCGCACCCGGTGCCCCGAACAATCTGAGCGTGACGGCGCTGATGGGTGGGGTGCGCGTGCAGTTCGCCCGCCCCACGGACCCCGACTTCGCCGGCGTGCTCATCTGGGCGAGCGCCACGTCGGGCTTCACGCCCTCCGATCTGACGCTGGTGTACGACGGCCCGGAGACGGACAAGGCGCTCGGGGGCCTGGTGCCAGGCATCACGTACTACGTGCGGGTGGCGGCCTACGATGCCTTCGGCAAGGTGGGCCTCGCCGTGAGCGGCGAGGCGGGCGCCACGCCGACCACGGCCCCGGGCGGGATCACCGTGGTGGCGGCGCTGCCCACGTTGCCGGATCTGGATTGGGCGAGCAAGACGGTGCACCTGACCACCGACAACAAGCTGTATCGATCGGACAGCGCGGGCACCGAGTGGACCACGTACGTCGATGGCGACGACATCGCGTTCGATTCGATCCTGGCTGCGCATATCGACGTGGCGAACCTATCTGCGATCTCCGCAGATCTGGGCTCGATCACGGCCGGCAACATCACGCTGAACAGTGCGGGGTTCATCAAAGCCGGCGCGACTGCGTATGCCACCGGAACTGGCATCTGGATGGGCTACAACGGCGGGGCCTACAAGTTCATCGTCGGCAACCCTGCTGGAAATTATCTCACCTGGAACGGCACGGATCTCGTGCTCAAAGGTGGGCTGATTTCCGACGCGGTGACG
>JAHCKV010000500.1 GCA_026125595.1 Burkholderiales bacterium
TCGCTTGCGGATCGCCCAGCCGATGTCGAGGCCCGCCAGATCGCTGACACGGAACGGACCCATCGCGAATCCGAACGCCTCCATCACGCGATCCACCTGCTGCGGCAGTGCCCCCTCTTCCAGCAGATACTCGGCCTCGCGGAAATACGCGTGCACCATCCGGTTGCCGACAAACCCGTCGCAGACGCCGACCAGCACGCCGACCTTCTTGATGGTTTTCGCCAACTTCATGCTGGTGGCGATGACGTCGTTGGCCGTCTTCGCGCCCCGGACGATCTCGAGCAACCGCATCACGTTGGCGGGACTGAAGAAATGCAGCCCGATGACGTCCTGCGGTCGAGCCGTCACCGCGGCGATCTCATCGACGTCCAGTGTCGACGTGTTGGTCGCGAGGATCGCTCCGGGCTTGGCGACGGCATCGATCTGCCGGAACACCGCCTTCTTGACGTCCATCTCCTCGAACACGGCCTCGACGATGATGTCGGCATCGGCCAGATCCTGATAGGACAGCACGCCCGTCATCAGGCCCATGCGCCTGTCCATCGCTTCCTGCGACAGGCGACCCTTGGCAACGGTCGCCGCGTAGTTGCCGCGGATGATGTCGAACCCTTTGTCGAGGCGCTCCTGCGCGGCTTCCAGCACCTTCACCGGAATGCCGGCGTTGGCGAAGTTCATCGCGATGCCGCCGCCCATGGTACCGGCGCCGATGACTGCGGCGCTGCGGATCTCGCGCAGCGGTGTGTCGTCGGGGACGTCCTTGACCTTGCTCGCGGCGCGTTCGGCGAAGAACACGTGGCGCAGCGATTTCGATTCGTTGGTGATGACCAGACGTTCGAAGCCCATGCGCTCGACGACGATGCCCTTGGCGAAGGGCTCCGTGACGGCTGCCTCGATGCAGGCGAGGCATTCGAGCGGTGCCGGATAGCCGCGCCATGCCTTGGCGATGCGCTCGCGCGCCGCGGCGAAGAACGTTTCGACGTCGCCGTCGACGAACGCACTCAACGCCGAAGCCCGGCGCAACGGACGGCTCTCCTTGACAACGCGGTTCGCGAACTTCAACGCACCGGCGCGCAGATCACCTTCGATGATCTCGTCGACGATGCCCAGTTCGTGGGCCTTCTCGGTGCCGATCGGATCTCCGCCGATGATCATGTCGATCGCCGTCGCAGCACCGATCAGCCGCGGCAGACGCTGCGTGCCGCCGGCACCGGGCAGGATCCCCAGCTTCACTTCGGGCAACCCGATCTGGGCACCGGTCACGGCGCAGCGATAGTGCGCCGTCATCGCCAGCTCGAGGCCTCCCCCCATGGTGGGCCCGGAGATCGCGGCGACGATCGGCTTGGTCACCGTGTCGAGATAGGCGAGCAGATCGCGCAAAGTCGCCATGCCGGGCACCGGTGGCTTGCCGAACTCGGTGATGTCGGCGCCGCCGGAGAAATTCTTGCCGCCGCCAATCAGCAGGAACACGCGAACCGCCGGATCGTGCTCGCCTTCCTTGACGGCATCGAGGATGCCTTGCAGCACGCCCTTGCCGACCGACAACGCGTTGACGGGCGGATTGTGGAGCGTGATGACTCCGACGTGACCCTGCAGCTGATACTCGACGATGTTCGGCATGAAGACGGATCCGTGACGGTTGAATGGAAGCAGTGGCCGCTGCAACTACCGAACTGAACGGCCCGATCCGGTGCGCCGGACCTTTCGACTCGGGACCGAACGAAGCCGCTCACGGTACGCGCGCACGCGCATCGCGAGACTTGTCCGGCGTATCCCTAGACCTCGAGCCACTCCTTGCGCACCTGCTCGTTGGCACGCAGGTCGTTGGGCGTGCCTTCGAAGACGATCTGACCGTGGCCCATGACATACAGGCGCTGAGAGATCTTCAGCGCGATGGTGAGCTTCTGCTCGACCAGCAGGATCGAGATGCCGCGGTTCTTGATCTCGTCGAACAGGTTCGCGACCTGCTCGACGATCTTCGGCGCGAGTCCTTCGGTGGGTTCGTCGATCATCACGAGATCGGGATCACCCATCAGCGTGCGGCACAGCGTGAGCATCTGCTGTTCGCCGCCGGACATCACGCCGGCGGGTGCCTCGGCACGCTCGCGCAGCCGCGGGAACAGGTTGAACATGTCTTCCATGCTCCAGCGTCCGGACTCCTTTCGCCCCTTCTGGCCGAGCAGCAAATTCTGCCGCACGGTGAGCGTCGGAAAGATGTCGCGGTTCTCGGGCACCAGACCGAGGCCCTTGCGCGCAACGCGAAAGGCCTTCAGGCCCATCATCTCCTCGCCCTTGAACTTCACCGAACCCGTGCCCTCGACCTGGCCCATGATGGCCTTGATGGTGGTGGACCGGCCGACGCCGTTGCGGCCGAGCAGGCTGACGATTTCGCCCTGGCGGACGTCGAGATGCACGCCATGCAGGATGTGGCTCTTGCCGTAGTAGGCGTGCAGATCGCGGACTTCCAGCATGGCGGTCAGTGCCCCTCTTCCGTGCCCAGGTAGGCTTCCTGGACCGCCTTGTTGCCGCGGATCTCCGTCGGCGTGCCGGTGGCGATGACCTGTCCGTACACGAGGACGGAGATCCGGTCGGCCAGACCGAACACGACGCTCATGTCGTGCTCCACCATCACCAGCGTCTTGCCTACCGTGACCGCGCGGATCAACGCCACGGCATCGGCCGTTTCGGTGTTGCTCATGCCGGCTGTCGGTTCGTCGAGCATGATCACGTCGGCGCCCCCGGCGATCGTGATGCCGATCTCGAGCGCGCGCTGTTCCGCGTACGACAGCACGCCCGCCGCGGTATCGCGGCGCTTGGCGAGGCCGATCTGTTCGACGATGGCCTGGCTCTTGTCGGCGGCATCGCGCAGCGCACCGACGCGGCGCCAGAACGAATAGCGGTATCCCAGCGACCACAGCACGGCGCAGCGCACGTTCTCGAACACCGTCAGCCGCGGAAAGATATTGGTGATCTGGAAGCTGCGCGCCAGACCGCGGCGATTGATGT
>JAHCKV010000501.1 GCA_026125595.1 Burkholderiales bacterium
GCTGGCGAGGGTTTGCGACGTCTGCATGCGTTCTCCGGATGAGGCTCAGGTCGTCCGCTGCGGTTCACGCACCCGCGAAATCGCCGGTGCGGGCATCGGTGGCAGCACGAAGGGTTGCACCGATTCGAATGCGCGCGCCGCACGCAGCACCCGGGCGTCGTCGAACTTCGCGCCGATCAGTTGCAGCGCGACCGGAAGACCTTCGACGAAGCCGCAGGGCACCGCGGCCGCGGGCTGTTGCGTGAGATTGAACGGATAGGTGAACGGTGACCATTCCCACCAGCGCCGGTAGTCGGTACCGGGCGGCACTTCGTGACTGACCGCGAACGCGGTGATCGGCATCTGCGGCGTGATCAGCAGATCGTAGTCGGTGTGTAGCTGGTTCATCCGGCGCCCGAATTCTTCCCGTGCCTTCTCGATCCGTCGATACTCCAGCGCGCTCAGATGAAATCCCGGTTCCGCGAGATCGAGCACCGGCGGATCCAGCAATGCACGCTGCGCATCGCTCAACGGCTCGATGGCCAACGCCAACGCGACGGCCCACAGCGGTTGCATCATCGCGATCGGATCCGGCAGGTCGAGATCGATGACGTCGACGTGCGCACCAAGATCCGCGAAGACCTGCAACGCCTGTTCGACCCGCGCGGCGACGGCCGTGTCGACCCGCGCGTAACCCAGTGTGCGGCTGTAAGCGATCCTCCAGCCCCGGATGCCGGCATCGAGCCCCTGCCGATAGTCGGCGCCCTGCACCGGCGGGCAATACCAGTCGCGTCGGTCGGGTTGCGCGATGACGGTCTGCATCAGGGCCGCGTCGCCGACCGTGCGCGCGATCGGACCCTGGTGCCACAACGTCAGCGCCGGCGAATGGGGGTGCACCGGTACCACGCCCCAGGTCGGCTTGAAGCCGAACACTCCGGTGAAGGCCGCCGGGATGCGGATCGATCCGCCACCGTCGGTCGCCAGATGCAGCGTGCCCAGGCCGAGGGCCGCGGCGACGGCAGCGCCGCCACTGCTGCCGCCGGGGGTCAGCGCGGCGTTCCACGGGTTGCGTGTGACGCCCGACAGCGGACTATCGGTGACGCCCTTCCAGCCGAACTCCGGCGTCGTGGTCTTGCCCAGAATGACGGCGCCCTGTTCGCGCAACCGGGCGACGGGCGGTCCGTCTTCGTGCCACGGTTGCGCGGGGTCGACGGTGCGCGAGCCGCGACGTGTTGGCCAGCCACGCGCGAGAATCAGATCCTTGACGGTCGTCGGGATGCCGTCGACCAGTCCGGCGGGCTCGCCCCGCATCCAGCGTGATTCCGATGCTCGGGCAGCCGTCAGCGCACTGGTTTCGTCGACGACGCAGAATGCGTTGAAGATCGGATCGAGGTGCGAGATCCGGTCGAGCGCGGCACGCGTGACTTCCACCGGCGACAATCGGCGATGCCGGAAGTGATCGACCAGCGCGGAAGCGGAGAGCTGCAGAAAATCGTCGGACACGGGCTTCATCGGTCACCGCACGGGCTTCGGGTCTGGGCCTTCGTTCCGGGCGATGACGACGTTCTCCTGGTGAGGAAGAAACACGGGTGCTCCGGGGCGCGGGATGGACGTGCGCCCCAGTCGTCTCCGGTCAGGCCTTCTTGGCGGCCAATCCGTCGAGGATCGCTTGCGGCGAAATCGGCATGTGCCGCACGCGAACGCCGACGGCATTGAAGATGGCGTTCGCGACGGCCGGTGCGACGATGGTCGAGGCCGGTTCGCCGATGCCGCTCGGATGATGGTCCGACGAGATCAACTCGATATCGATCTGCGGCACCTGCTCCAGACGGATCGGCACGTACTCGTGGTAGTTCGTCTGCTCGAACGCGCCGTTCTTCAGCGTCAGCCGCTCGGACATGATCTGGCTCAGGCCCCACAACGCCGAACCGCGGATCTGCGCATCGACGTTCTTAGGATTCACGACCACGCCCGGATCCATGACGATGGTGAGCCGATTCACGGTGAATCGACCCGTCGCCGGATCGACCGTCACTTCGGCGATGCCGGCGACCCACGTCGGGCTCTGCCGCTCTTCCGCGGCGGTGACCGCGATGCCGATACCCGTGTTGGGCGGCAGGCGTCGCGCGCCGTAGCCGGCCTTGCCTGCGGCCCGCCGCAGGCAGTTCGCCCACCGCAACGCGCCCCCGACGGTGGCGGATTCGTAGGGCACCCACGATCCATCCTGCGTCCACGGCAGCGAGATCCACAGCCGGTCCATGTAGTAGTCGGACGGCGTGCCCGGCGGATGGCCGGTGTTCGGAATGCCGCGATTGCCGCCCCTGCCGTTCAGCATCGCAAGCCGGAACTCCAGCGGATCACGGCCGGCCGCGTGGGCGACTTCGTCCATGAACGATTCGACGGCGAAGATGTTGTACGAGTTGGATACGGTGCGCAGTGCGCTGGCCTGCACCGCCCAAGTGGTCGTGTCGTGGTTCCACGCGCGAACGCGGTGATTCTTCACGTCGTACCAGTGGTCGCTGCCGCCGATCGACCATTGGTCGATGTCCTGCTTCTTCGAATCCCACGAATCCTGCTGCAGCCAGTCCGAACCGTACTTGCGGCCGACGCCGAAGCGCGCACCCATCCATCCGCAGACGATGTCCTGGTTCATCGCGGTCAGCTGACCACCCTTGATGCCGGCCTTGAAGCGATGCAACGTCGGCGTCCGCGCGAAACTGGTCGCGAAGTTCGATTCCCGTGTGTGGATCAGTTTCACCGGGCGGCCTACTTCCTTCACGCACCACGCCGCGGCGAGGATATCGTCGTAGTCCTGCTTGCCGCCGAACCCGCCGCCCACCAGATATTGGTGCACGAAGATCTTCAGTTCCTCGGGCTTCTTCTTCAGCACCTTCGACAGATAGCCGGTCAGCGTCATCCGCGCGAACGACGTGCTCTGCGTGCCGACGTGGACATGCCATTCGTTGTTGACGAACTGCACGGTCGCGCTGAGCGGCTCCATCGTCGCGTGGCACACC
>JAHCKV010000502.1 GCA_026125595.1 Burkholderiales bacterium
CCACGCGATGGTGCCGCACCCCAAAGCGCCGGCTTCGTGCCGGATGCGCGCGCGCAGGGCCGTCGCACCGCCGAACAGCAATTCGCTCGCTGCGATCTCCAGCAGCACGGCGTCCTCCTGCAGACAGACCCGTGGCGTGAACTGCAACGCCCACCAACCGAGGGCCCGCTGCTGCGACGCGCGGACCGTTTCAGTGGAGGTCGTCGACGAAGGCGCGGGAATCAGAGCCAGCCAATGGAGCATCGATGCAACCCGGGGAAGCCGGCACGGACCGGCTCGGGCGTCGCGGCAGCACCCGTTCCAGCAGGGGGGGCAACGCCGGCATTTCGAGCACGCCTTCGTGCAGGGCACCGCGGCGTTTCAGCACCTGCAGTCGTACATCGCCGTTCGCCGCAGGTTGAACCAGGAGGCGTAGTGGTGCCGGAGATGCCTGGATGCGCGCTTGCGCCGGCCGGAACAGGAAGACCGGGCCGCCGTAGCGTTGGGCACACGACTGCAGGCGGCGCAATTGCGCGGGTCGGGCTTCGGGCAGCCACGCGAGCACGGCCCCCTGCACATTTGCCTTGATCGCTTCTTCGGTGGCCCACAGCCGCCGGGCGGGACTGTCGCCATCGACCCAGACCAGCCGCTGCGGATTCAGGCCATGCTGCATCAGTCCCGGCAGATGGGGAGGCATCGGCGGACCGATCAGCAACACGGTGCCGCCCTCGGCCACCAGCCGGCCCAGTGCCGGTCCCACTACTCGCCATTCGGTTACGGCCGCCTGTGGTTGCAGCAGTTCCGTCAGTGCACCACAGGGCCAGCCACCCCCAGGCAATTCACGATCGAGCATCCCATGGCCGGTCGACACGACCGTGCCGACCCGGCGCAGCAGTTCGTTGCCTCGCCACACCGTCGAGGCCAGCGGCCACGGCAGCGCAATGGGGTCCGGTGCCGCACCGGGGATGACGGTATCCCGGGAAGACGGCATTTCTTCGGGTGACAGCGACAGCTGCCCCTGCCCGATTGAAAAGGCATGCATGGCGGAACCGATGACTGTTTTTAATTACAGTACTCCGGCACACACCGCGCTGTCGAGTCCGTCCATCGCAGTCCCGAGATCTACTCAGGCAGGCGACTCGCCCCGTAAAGTGCGGGTTGCAATTCGTTTCCGGAGTTTTCCATTTCTGCTTCGCCTCCCATCCCCGACACCAGCGTGCGGCTGATCCGCATCGTGCCGGCCCTCGGAATCGCCCAGATCATCGCGTGGGGGAGTCTGTTCTACAGCATCTCGGTTCTCGGTCCCCATTACCGGGAAGCGTTCGGCATTTCGGACATGCTGGTCTTCGGTGCCTTCAGCACCGGCCTGCTGATTTCCGGCTGGGCCGCACCGCGGGTCGGCCGTCTGGTGCAGCGCTACGGCGGGCGGCGCGTGCTGTCGACCGGGTCGGCGCTGGGTGCCCTCTCCCTGGGTGTCCTGGCATCGGCACCGAACGCCACGGTCTACTGCGTCGCATGGCTGCTGGCCGGTTTGGCGATGGCGGCCAGCCTGTACGAACCCGCATTCGCCACACTGCACCAGCTCTCCGCAACCCACTACCGCAAATCGGTGACGGCGCTGGCGCTGTTCGGCGGGCTCGCCATCACGGTGTTCTGGCCGCTGACCCACTGGCTCGATACCACGATCGGATGGCGCGGCACGCTGGTCACGTTCGCGACGCTGCAACTCGTCGTGTCGCTGCCGCTGCACTGGTTCGTGATTCCGGATCCGGATCCACACCGCCATCGAACCGGCACGACAACCGCGACGGCGACGACCGCGCCGCCGCCGAACGCCACGTTCTACTGGCTGGCAACGGCGTTCGCGCTGTCGATGTTCGTCTTCTCCGCGATCGCATCACGGTTGATCGATCTGCTGAAGAGCAGCGGCTTGCCGGCCACGGAGGCGGTGCTCGCGGCTTCGCTGATCGGTCCGATGCAGATCACCGGACGACTGATCGAGTTGCTGCTGTTGCGGGGCTATCGGCCGCGCGTGATCGCCATCGTGTCGTTCGGATTGGTCTGTGTCGCGCTGCTGACGCTGGCGTTCACCGGATCGCGCCTGGGCTGGGCACTGGCATTCGCGGCGATCTTCGGGATCGGCAATGGATTGATGACCATCGTGCGCGGCACTGCGCCCCCCGATCTGCTCGGCCACGAGCATCTCGCGGTGAAGCTCGGACGGCTCGCGCGGCCAACCTTCTTCGCCATCGCGGTGGCACCGTTGACGTTCGCCACGCTGCTGTCCCAGGGCGCTTCGGCGCGCACCGGCGCGCTGTTGCTGGCGCTGCTGGCGGCCATCGGAACCGGATGCCTGTGGCAGGCGATCCGCAGTGCCGGTCGGTCTCCGGGCGGCGCGGTCAGTCCGCCGCCGGCACCGCCCCCTTGAACAGCGCGAAGAAATTGCGGGTCGTGACCGCCGCGACATGTTCGACGGATTGCTCGCGCAGTCGCGCCACTTCCTCGGCGACGAAGCGGACGAACGCCGGCTGATTGGTCTTGCCTCGATGGGGCACGGGCGCCAGGTACGGCGAATCGGTCTCCACCAGCAGCCGGTCGTCGGGCACACGCTGCGCGACGGCCTTCAGTTCGACCGCGTTGCGGAACGTGACGATGCCGGAGAACGAGATGTGAAACCCGATGGCCATCGCAGCCTCGGCCACGGTCCATGTCTCGGTGAAACAATGCATGACGCCACCCACCGTCCCGGCGTCTTCCTCGCGCAGGATCCGCAGCGTGTCGGCGGCGGCGGAGCGCGTGTGGATGATCAGCGGCTTGCCGGTGATGCGGGCCGCACGGATATGGGCGCGGAAGCGCGCCTGCTGGATCGTCGCCCGTTCCGGATGACGGTAGTAGTCGAGCCCGGTTTCGCCGATGGCGACAACCCGCGGATGATCGGCCAGTGCCACGAGGCGCTCGACGGTGGGATCCTCGCCTTCGTCGTGGTCCGGATGCACGCCGACCGACGCGAAC
>JAHCKV010000503.1 GCA_026125595.1 Burkholderiales bacterium
ACGGTGGGTGGCCGGGGCGCGCGGTGCCGGTCAACCAGCCGCGGCGAGACTGGCGTCGACGATCTTCAGGGCTTCTTCGAAGACGGTGTCCTGCACGGTCAGTGGATACAGGAAGCGGATCACGTTGTAGCCGACGCCGCAGGTCAACAGGATCAGCCCGCGCTGCATCGCTTCCTGCTGCACCCGTTTGGCGAACGCCGCATCGGGTGTGCTCGTCCCCGGGTGATTGAACTCCACGGCCACCATGCTGCCGAGACCGCGCACGTCGGCGATCTGCGCAAATCGCTGGCGCTGCGAAACGAGTCGGGCTTTCAACCGGGCTCCCAGCTGCTTCGATCGATCGAGCAGCTTCTCCTCGTGGAACACGTCGATCACGGCATGGGCCGCGGCGATGGCCACCGGATTGCCGGCATAGGTGCCGCCGAGGCCGCCGGGTGCCGCGGCATCCATGATGGCGGCGCGGCCGGTGACGGCAGACAACGGAAAGCCGGCGGCGAGACTCTTGGCGATCGTCATCAGATCGGGCTCGACGCCGTACTGCTCCATCGCGAACCAGGTGCCGGTACGGCCGAAGCCGGTCTGAATCTCGTCGGCAACCAGCAGGATGCCGTTGTCGTCGCACAGCTTGCGCAGCGCGCGCATGAATTCCGGCGGTGTGTCGTAGAACCCGCCTTCGCCCTGGACCGGTTCGATGATCATGGCAGCCACGCGCTTGGGCTCGATCTCGGTGCGGAAGATCTGTTCCAGACCATCGAGCGCCTGCTGCACGCCGACGTCGCGACACGGGAATGGCGCGTGGAACACCTCGGGCGGAAACGGGCCGAAGCCAAGCTTGTACGGCGACACCTTGCCGGTCAGCGCCGAGGCCATGATGGACCGGCCGTGGAACGCGCCGCCGAATGCGATGATGCCGCTGCGGCCGGTGGCGACGCGCGCGATCTTCACGATGTTTTCGATCGCCTCGGCGCCGGTGGAGAAGAAGTTCGTCTTCTTGGGTCCGGATATGGGCACCAGTGTGTTGAGCTTCTCCGCGAGCGATACGTAGCCTTCGTACGGCACCACCTGATAGCACGTGTGAATGAAACCTTCGTCGAGCTGACGTTTCACCGCGGCGATCACCTTGGGATGCCGGTGACCGACGTTGACGACCGCGATGCCACCGGCGAAGTCGATGAAGCGTCGACCCTCGACGTCCCACAGTTCGCTGTTCTCGGCCCGTGCGACATAGAAATTGGACAGCACGCCCACCCCGCGGGCCGTTGCGGCCTGCCGCCGCTGTTCCAGCGCGGCGTTGGCATTCTTGAGATCGTTGAGTTCCATGGTTATCGCCCTCCAGACACGATCCGGTGCCGGATCTGATCGCTGATGACCGCCACGATGAGCAGCGTGCCGAGTACCACCATCTGCATGTACGAACCCACCTCCGACAGGTTCATGCCGTTCTGCACCAGCACGATGAAGATGGCGCCGAGCACGACGTTTCCGACCTTGCCGATGCCGCCGCGCAGGCTGACACCACCGATGACGCAGGCTGCGATGGATTCCAATGCCATGGTACCGCCGATGTTGGCTTCGCCGCTTTCGACGCGGGCGGTGAGCAGGATGCCGCTGACCGCCGTCACGAGCGCACACAGCACATAGGCCAGCAGCAACGTCGTGCGGACGTTGACACCCGACAATGCGGCGGCCTTGGCGTTGCCGCCGACCGCCAGCAGATAGTTGCCACGGGCCGTGCGGCCCATCAGCACGTAGAACGCCGCCACGGCGAGGCCGGTGATCAGCACCGGCACCGGGATGCCGAGCACGCGGCCGAAGCCGAATGTGTCGCTGAACTCCGCCGGGAGTCCCGATACCGGTACACCACCGGTCAGCAGCAGCGCGACGCCGAAGCCGACGGACTGCACACCCAGCGTCATGATGAACGGCGACACGCCGACGTACGCGACGCCGATGCCGTTGACGAGCCCGACGACGGTGCCGGCGAGGACGCCGGCGACAACGCCCAGCGTGATGGCCGTCCATACGGCATCGGGGCTGCCGCCGAACAGGTGGCTCATCACCGACCCGGACACCACGGACGTGATCGCCAGCGTCGTGCCGACCGAAAGATCGAAACCGCCGGTCACCAGCGCCAGCATCTGGCCCATCGACACGAGGATCAGGTAGACCGACTGCCGCAGCAGGTTCATCAGGTTCTGCGCGGTCAGGAACTGATCCGACATGAACGAGAAGATCACCAGTGCCGCGATCAGCAGGATCGGCAGCACGCCGACGCGGAGGAACACCCGTTTCGCGAGGTCCCGGACGCTGGGGGAGGAGGGGTCGTCGGCCATGGGGTTTCCGATGAAGTGCGGGTGGTTCAGGCCGCGGCGCGGCCGCGATCGAAGAAGAGGCCGAGCACAGTGGTCTCGTTGATCCGGTCGCCTTCGCACTGGCCGGCGATACGCCCGCCGCAGGTGACGTAGACCCGGTGCGACAGGTGCAGCACTTCCGGCAGATCGGACGAGACCACGACCACGCCGGCGCCACTTTCGCACAGCCGCTGGATGATCCCGTACAGCGCGCTGCGGGTACCGACGTCGACACCGACAGTGGGTTCGTCGAGCACATACAGGTCGGCCCCGAGCCCGAGGCCCTTGCCGAACAGCACCTTCTGCTGATTGCCACCGGACAGCACCGACACCGGTCGGCCGGTGTTGCGTTCCGACAACTCCACCGCCTTGGAGGTGTGGGCGGCCAACGTCGTCTGCGCTGAACCCGACAACAGGCCGAGGAAGCCCTTGAGCTTGCCGCCCAGCGCCGGCAGCATCATGTTGGCCTGGGCTGAAAACGGCAGCACCAGTCCCTCGCCCTTGCGGTCCGGCGGCAGGTAGAACAGGCCCCGCCGCAGCATCTCGCGCGGCGTCGCATGCGTCACGTTCCGGCCCTTGAAATGCACCGTGCCGCCGAGGATGCGTTCGATGCCGAACACCGCGCGCAGCAGTTC